>DMDI01000260.1 GCA_003445555.1 Desulfotomaculum sp.
GGCCGCCCGGGCGGGAAGCGTATCCGGGGGATATATTTAATTTGCATTCCCGGCTTTTGGAACGGGCTTTTAAACTAAATGACAATTTTGGCGGAGGCTCTTTAACCGCCATCCCGATTATTGAAACTCAGGCGGGAGACGTTACGGCTTACATTCCTACCAATGTGATTTCCATCACCGACGGACAAATATACTTAGAGCCTGATTTATTTTACGCCGGTATCAGACCGGCAATTAACGTTGGTCTTTCGGTATCCCGGGTAGGCGGAAAAGCGCAAGTGAAAGCCATGAAGCAAGTGGCCGGCCGTTTACGCCTGGACTTAGCCCAGTACCGTGAATTAGCGGCATTTGCTAAATTTGGTTCTGATTTAGACAAAGCTACTTTAGCCCGCTTAAACCGCGGGGAACATATGATGGAGCTTTTGAAACAAAATCAATATGTTCCCATGTCCACAGAAGACCAGGTGTTGGTTATATATGCAGGTGCTAACGGGTATTTAGATGATCTTCCCACGGAAAAAGTACTTAATTTTGAAGCAGAATTTTTAAAATTTATGCACCAGAACAAATCAGAAATAGGAGCAAGTATTGCCAAGACAGGTGAAATAGGTAAAGATATAGAAGAAAATTTTAAAAGTGCTATAAGTGAATTTAAACAAAACTTTGTGTCTACATTAATATAAAGTATGAAAAGGCTATCTCTTATGATGAGGTGGTGAAAAAGAATAAGAAATGCTTAGTTTACGCGATTTAAGGCGTCGAATAAAAAGTGTGGAAAGTACCCAACAAATTACTAAAGCCATGAAGGCCGTAGCCGCCGCAAAAATGAGGCGGGCCCAGGAAGACGTTGTTTCGGCTCGTCCTTACGCGAGAAGACTTCGAGAAGTACTGGGACGGGTGGCTATATCGGCCGGCAATGTAAGGCACCCTCTATTAGAAGTGCGTGAACCGCAAAAAGTGGCCTTTTTGCTAATTACTGCAGACCGGGGCCTGTGCGGGGGCTTTAATTCTAATCTAATTCGTCTTGCCTCCCAGGAGGCAAAGAATTTTACCGACGTCGATTTTATTTGTGCGGGAAGAAAAGGGCGTGATTTCTTTAGACGCTTAAAAAAGAATCTTATCTTTGAGTATATTGGATTAGGGGAAACAGTTAAGGTTGAACAGGCTAGAGAAATAGCTGCTTTCGTCCTGCAAAAATACGAACAAAAAGAATTAGATGTGGTTTACGTAATCTATAGTGAATTTGTTAACGTTTTAATCCAGCGGCCAAAAATAACCAAGCTTTTACCTATTGAACCACCGGAAGAATCTGGTGAGGTAAAAAAGGTAGATTATATTTTTGAACCAGAAGCAGAAGAAATTATGGCGGAAATGTTACCTATGTACGTAGAAAATTTTATTTTTCACGCCCTTTTAGAATCCAAAGCCAGTGAGCAAAGTGCCCGTATGACGGCTATGGATAATGCTACCGAAAACGCCAACGAAATAATTAATCAACTAACCTTACAAATGAATAAAGCTCGTCAAACAGCTATTACCAAGGAGCTTTTAGAAATTGTTAGTGGCGCTGCGGCCTTAGAATAAATTAAGAGTTAAATGATTATTGGTGGCACAAGCTTCCAGCTTGTGTTTAAAGGTAAAGGAGGTATAAACCAATATATGAACGTTGGTCATATTGTTCAGGTTATTGGTGTTGTTGTTGATGTAAGGTTTTCTCCTGAGCAAGTACCGGAAATATATAGTGCTTTACGTGTACCGCGCCAAGACCAGGAAGACCTTATCCTGGAAGTATCCTCGCACGTATCAAATAACATCGTACGTACGGTGGCCATGACTTCCACCGATGGCTTGGTACGGGGAATGGAAGTAATTGATACCGGCAGCCCCATTACCGTTCCGGTAGGCCGGGCTGTATTAGGCCGCTTAGTAGATATTTTAGGCAAACCAATTGACGGAAAGGGGGAAATAAAAAGCGATTTTTACTACCCCATACACCGTCAGGCGCCATCTATAGCTGAACAATCTACCCGGGCAGAACAGTTAGAAACCGGTATTAAGGTTATTGACTTACTCGTTCCTTTCTTAAGGGGCGGTAAGATAGGTATGTTTGGCGGGGCGGGCGTAGGAAAAACAGTAGTAGTGAGGGAGTTAATTAATAATATTGCCAAGCAGTCTGGTGGTATATCTGTTTTTGCGGGAGTAGGTGAACGAACCAGGGAAGGAAACGATCTTTATCTTGAAATGACCGAATCTGGCGTTTTAGATAAGACAACCCTGGTTTTTGGTCAGATGAACGAACCGCCGGGAGCCCGCTTGCGGGTTGGATTAACCGGGTTGTGCATGGCCGAATATTTCCGGGACGAGGAAGGGGCGGATACACTCTTATTTATTGACAACATATTCCGCTTTACTCAGGCTGGCTCTGAAGTTTCAGCCTTATTGGGCCGGATGCCTTCTGCCGTAGGATATCAACCTACCTTGGCTACAGAAATGGGTTTATTGCAGGAACGCATTACCTCCACCCGTAAAGGTTCGGTAACTTCCGTGCAGGCAATTTATGTACCGGCAGATGATTTGACTGATCCTGCCCCGGCTACAACCTTTGCCCATTTAGATGCGACCGTAGTTTTAAGCCGGCAAATTTCGGAACTGGGAATTTATCCTGCGGTGGATCCGTTGGATTCTACGTCTCGAATTTTAGACCCGAATATAATTGGTCAGGATCATTATGAATCGGCCAGGGGTATCCAAAAGGTACTGCAACGTTATAAAGAACTGCAAGACATTATCGCTATTTTAGGGATGGAAGAACTTTCCGATGAAGATAAACTTACGGTCGCCCGGGCTAGAAAAATACAACGATACTTGTCGCAGCCTTTCTTTGTTGCCGAAGCCTTTACAGGAACATCAGGCGTATTTGTTCCTCTTAAAGAAACAATTCGTGGCTTTAAAGAAATCCTTGATGGAAAACACGATGAACTACCGGAAGAAGCTTTCTATATGGTGGGCCCGATTGAAGAAGCCGTAGAAAAAGGAAAGAAATTGATGGAGGAGAGTGCATAAAATGGCCGAAAGCACCCAAAGCCTGGAGGTTGTTACGCCACAGCGTAAAGTTTTTCGCGATGACGTTGAGTTTGTAATTGTGCCAGGCGCTGAAGGTGAGTTGGGCTTTCTTCCCAGGCATACTGCTCTAGTAAGTAATTTAAAATTTGGTGAAATTAGGGTAGTTCACGAAGGAAAAAAATATAAAGGTTTTTTAGCCGGTGGCTTTGTAGAAGTCCGGGATAGCCGGGTCACCATCTTTACCAGAGCCGCCGAAAGGTCGGAGGAAATTGACCGGGCTAGAGCGGAAGCCGCGAGGGAAAGAGCGGAAAAACGTCTGGCTGCCCGTACGCCGGATATTGATATTGCGCGGGCAGAATTTGCCCTTAAACGCGCTTTAACCAGGTTAAAGATTTCTGAAAATATAAAATAGTAGCTAACTAAATTTAAAAACCATAGAGTTTAAAATTAAAGAAGCAGGTCCATTTTCAAGAGAAAAAGGGGTCTGCTTTTTTAATTATAGGATAAGGTTATGGTTAGATTAAACATAATATATTATATATGGGAATATTAATAATACTAAACAGCCAAATCTTTTAAAGGGGACTTTTTGTGCGCAGATTAGCCGGTTTTGTTTTTTTAATTTTTCTGTTTGGCTTAAGCCTGATTTACCTAAAAAAATGCGGTTTTTTAATTCCAGGACAAAAAGAATTACTCCAGGTAAGACTCTATCAGCATAAAACAGGTGAAATTGTATCTTTGCCCTTAGAAGAGTATATAAACGGAGTAGTGGCGGCGGAAATGCCGGCTGAATTTCCGGAAGAAGCACTTAAGGCGCAGGCTGTAGCAGCCCGGACGTATGTTCTTAAAAGAATTAAAGCCGGTGGATTGGCTAATAATATCCACCCCGGGGCGGATATTTGTGATGACCACCGTCACGGACAAGCTTGGATTTCACCTCCGGAAATGCAAAGCCGGTGGGGTTTAATAAATTATTACCGTTACCACCAAAAAATAAAGCAGGCGGTGAATGATACGCGCGGCATTGTGCTTGCTTATCAGGGTCAACTCATCGATCCGGTTTACCACTCTTCCTGCGGGGGCCGGGGTACGGAAAATTCGGCTGAAGTATGGCAGGATGAAGTACCTTATTTAAAAGGAGTTTCCTGTCCTTATTGTGCTGACCCGGCTCCGGTTCAAACAGTTAATTTGAAAACTTCTTCATTTAATTATTTATTAGATCGGAAGAG
>DMDI01000038.1 GCA_003445555.1 Desulfotomaculum sp.
CTCTAGATATGGATTTTCTTCACCACGGATGGCCCCAAAAAATCAAGCAGGCTGCCTGGCAGGCCCCGGTTTTTGCGGAACCTGATTTACCCCCTCCGGTCAACTGGGAGGAAATTTACCGCCAGGTAATGACCCACGGAAATGTCTGCTCTAAAGAACCAATAGTACGCATGTATGACCACGGAGTTCAGGGAACCTGTGCTCTTCCTCCTTTTGGCGGGGTAAACAGCGATGCCCCTAATGACGCGGTGATTTTAACCCCTCTTTTAGGACAACCCTGCGCATTAATAATCAGCCACGGCCTAAACCCGGTCTTAAATAAAATTAACCCATACTACGGTAGTCTTTGGGCTATGGCCGAAGCAGTAGCTAACGCCGTGGCGGTGGGAGCAAACCCGCAGGAACTGATGCTTATTGATAATTTTATCTGGCCTGTACCCGAGGAAAATTTTTTGGGAGATTTGGATTTGGCGGTAGATGCCTGCGTCGATTTTGCCCGGGCAACAGGAATGCCCTTTATTTCCGGTAAAGACAGTTTGTCCAGTACTTACCGGGGAAAAGACAACTTGGTAATTCACATTCCTCCTGTTCTTTGCGTCTCTGTTTTTGGCCGTCTGCCCGACGCCGCCAAAACGGTCTCGGCAGATTTCAAGAAAGAGCATAGTCAGATTGTCCTGGCAGGTTACCGCAACCTCATGGAGATGGCCGGTTCTGTTTTTTATGATCTGGCCGGTTATATAGGAAATAACTTACCCAAAATTGATTTAGCCATTTTACCTAAAGTTTATCAAGCAATACATCGGGCTATAGCCGAAGGTGAAGTGCTGGCCTGCCACGACATAAGTGAAGGAGGACTGGCCGCCGCCTTGGCTGAAATGTGCTTTGGGGGTAACCTGGGGGCGGTGATAAATATCCCGGCTGAGGAGAAAGCCGAAAACTTTTTGTTTAACGAAACGGCGGGCTGTTTTTTGATCGAACTAGACCAGAAAATTAACCCCTCCAGCCTTTTTGACGGTATACCCCATAAGGTAATTGGCTATACGGCCGGTCAAAGAGAAATTACCGCCTGCAAGCAAAAAAAACTGCTTTTTGCTTTACCCTTAGCCCCGCTAAAAGAAGCCTGGCAAAGGCCGATGAAGGAGGTTTTTGGTGGTAATATTACCGCCTAAAATTTATGCTGCCAAAGATTTGTATCTTGCGCACCGACGGAACTAACTGTGATTTGGAAACCTTTTACGCCTTTAATAAAGCAGGGGGGGAAAGCGAGTTTGTCCATATAAATCAATTACGCCAAGGAAAATTAAAGCTGGCGGCTTATCATATTTTAGTTATCCCCGGGGGATTTTCCTATGGGGATGATATTAGCGCCGGCAAAATCCTGGCGGTAGAGCTTATCTCGTTCTTAAAGGAACAACTTGCCGGATTCTGGCAGGCTAAAAAACCCGTTTTAGGAATCTGTAACGGCTTTCAGGTTTTAGTCCACACCGGTCTTTTGCCGGCGGGCAAATTGGGGAGTATTAACGCTGCTTTAACGGCTAACAAAAGCGGTCGCTTTGAATGCCGCTGGGTAAAATTAAAAATAGAAAAAAATAATTGTATTTTTACCCAAGGTCTGGACAACAAAGTAATTTATCTGCCCGTAGCTCACGGAGAAGGTAATTTTTACACTGATTCAGCTACGTTAAACAATATTGAAGCCAATGGTCAGGTAACTTTTCGTTACGTGGATAAAAATGACCGGCCCACCCAAACTTACCCTGACAATCCCAATGGCTCCTTAAATGCCATTGCCGGTTTAGTCGACCCTTCAGGTTATATTTTAGGGCTAATGCCTCATCCGGAGCGGTTCACCGAGATTTTTCACCATCCAAACTGGCGCCGGAATAACTTAAGGGAACCTCAAGGCCTGGCTATTTTCCGTAACGCTATTCAATACGTAAAAAATAGTTAATTATTTTTTTAAATACTAGCTAAATACTTGTTAACTTATCAAATAATTTATATAATTTACGTAATTTCATATAATTAAGTTAATATACGGCCGAAGAGGGGAATGTTTTTGGACTTACATTTACAGGGAACCATAGCTTTGCGTCTTTTGTTTGCTTTCGTTTTAGGAGCACTCTTAGGCTATGAGCGCCGGGTACAGCAAAAACCGGCGGGTTCACGTACCCATGCTTTGGTTTGTTTAGGGTCCGCAATTTTTATGATTATTTCCATTTATGGCTTCGCCGGCATTCCCGGCCAAAGGGACCCGGCCCGTATTGCCGCTCAAGTGGTTACCGGTATGGGTTTTATTGGGGCCGGAGCAATTTGGAAAGAGCGTTCCTGGGTAGTAGGCTTAACCACCGCCTCTACGTTGTGGGTAAGCAGTGCCATCGGATTGGCCGTGGGAGCAGGAATGTATCTCCCGGCTATTATCGGTACTTTTTTAAGTTATTTGGCTTTAGAACTTCATAAATTTGAAAAAGTATTTTCTAACCGTGAAAAACGACCCGAAAAACGGCAACTAATTAATAATTTAGATTTGGAATATTTAAAAACTGGGTTAGAGGGCATTTTTGATCAACCAACAAAAATTCATATTTTAAATCTTTCTAATCCGTACGTTATATCTTTTACTTTTAAAAAGAAGGTAAAAGATTCGTTTGTTTTATCCCTGGCTATTAAGGGTGATACCCTCAATTTAATTCTTATGTACCTTCCTGAGCACCTGCGCGGGAAAAACTATACGCCAAAAATATTTACTTTACTTAAAAGCTGGTCTTTAGAGTACAAATTTAAACAAATTACCCTCACCTCAAAAAAAGAATTTAATCCTTTATGGTTGAAGCTTGGTTTTTATTCAACGGGTGATTGTATTTTTACTTACCGTCTAGAGACCGATAAAACATCTGATTTGCTTAAAGATAATCTTTCCGGGTTATAATTTAAATTATAATTTATTATAGCTATAATGTTAGCTGAAGCCAAACGCCACCAGCTTGGTAGGCACGTAATAAGTAGGGGCGTTAAATTTAACGCCCCTACTTGCGTTAAAGATATAGAAGAATTAAGGAGAAAAAAAGGTTTTTGAGGGATAGTTTTTTTCAAATAGACGTATCTCCCTTAGTTTGGCGTGTTTTTAAACGACACTTGATTGTTTTTTCCCGTAACTGGAAAGTAAATATAACCTTTAATTTTATTGAACCCTTTCTTTATTTGATTGCCCTGGGAATAGGTTTAGGTGCTTATGTGCAGCCGATAGAAGGCTTACCGTACCTTAAATACCTTGCCCCGGGCCTGGTGGTTTCCTCGGCCATGTTCGCTGCTTCTTATGAATGCACTTACGGAACGTTTGTAAGGATGGAATTCCAAAAAACTTTTCAAGCCATGGTAACCACCCCCATAAGCATAGATGACGTAATAGCCGGTGAAATTATATATGGTGCTTTTAAAAGCACTCTTTACGGGATTGTTTTTTTGTTGGTTACGCTGGTTTTAGGTCTAGTAGCTTCGCCCTGGGTATTTTTAATGCCCTTTTTACTGGCGCTGGCAGGATTATTTTTCGCCATTATCTCTATAATTTGGACCGGTTTAGTTCCCCGCATAGAAAGCTTTAATTACTTTTTTACCCTAATTATGACCCCGGTGTTCTTATTTTCCGGTATTTTCTTCCCCCTTTCCGGCCTACCGCAATTTATCCAAAAAATCGCCTGGTTTAATCCTCTTTTCCACGTGACTAACCTTAGTAGAGGATTAATATTGGGTCCGTTAGGCCAAGGTCTATGGCTGGATTTGCTTTGGCTTTTGGTTTTTACTATCCTCTTATTTCCTTTACCCATTTATTTAATGCGCCGGTTGGTAATTAAGTGACCAATTGCCCCCGGATAAAAATTAAAGTAAAATATAGTTAAGAAACAACCGTTAAATGTTTAATAATATAAATATAAATCTTCAAATTTAAAGCGTGGTGCTCATTGGCTCATGTTTCAACTAAAATCACCTTTCCCCCTGAGGGGGGACCAACCAAAAGCAGTTAACGCTCTAGTAGAAGGAATTAAAAGGGGCTACCGCCACCAAACGCTTTTAGGCGTTACGGGAAGCGGCAAAACATACACTATGGCTCACGTTATTCAAGCTTTACAAAGACCCACTCTTGTCCTGGCTCCAAATAAAACCTTAGCGGCTCAGCTTTGCACTGAATTTAAGGAATTTTTTCCTGATAATGCGGTTGAATACTTTATTAGCTATTATGACTATTACCAACCCGAGGCTTATCTTCCTCAAACAGACACTTATATCGAAAAAGATTCTTCAATCAATGAAGAAATAGATAAGTTACGCCATTCCGCTACTTGCTCCCTGCTTGAAAGGCGAGATGTAATTATTGTGGCCAGTGTCTCCTGTATCTACGGTCTGGGTGACCCTAGGGAATACAACAATTTAGTCCTCTCGCTGCGGCGAGGGATGGTCTTAAACCGGGAGAAAGCTCTACGCAAGCTGGTGGATATTCAGTTTGAGCGTAATGACATTAATTTTACCCGCGGCAAGTTTAGAGTCAAGGGTGACGTACTAGAAATTTTTCCTGCCTCGGCCGAAGACCACGCCATCAGGGTAGATTTTTGGGGAGATGAAATAGAGCGTCTTTTGGAATTTGACGTTTTAACCGGGGAAATTATAGGAGAACGCCAGCACGTCTCCATTTTTCCGGCCAGTCATTACACCGTATCATACCAACGCATGCAACAGGCTATCCGGAGCATTGAGGCGGAATTTGCCGAAAGGCTGCCGGCCTTAAAAGAGCAAGGTAAACTCTTAGAAGCCCAGCGCTTAGAGCAAAGAACTAATTATGATTTGGAAATGATGCGCGAAATGGGTTACTGTAAAGGAATTGAAAATTACTCCCGCCATCTTAGCGGACGCTCACCTGGTGAGCCGCCTTACACTTTACTTGATTACTTCCCGCCGGATTTTTTAATGTTTATTGACGAGTCTCACGTAGCCGTTCCCCAAATCCGGGGGATGTATGAAGGTGATCGCTCGCGCAAGAAAACGCTGGTGGAATACGGCTTTCGCTTGCCTTCCGCTTTTGATAACCGTCCTTTAAAATTTCACGAATTTGAAAGCAAGCTTAGCCAGGTTATTTATGTTTCGGCTACACCTGGCCCGTACGAGTTAGAAAATAGCAAGCAGGTTGCAGAACAAATCATTCGCCCCACCGGCCTGGTGGACCCAGAACTAGTGGTGAGATCTACCAGGGGACAAATTGACGATTTATTTAGGGAAATTACCCAGCGGGTAAACGACAAGGAAAGAGTGCTTGTTACCACTTTAACTAAAAAAATGGCGGAAGACTTAACCTCTTATTTTCAGGAGTTGGGAGTAAAAGTACGCTATTTACATTCCGAGATTAACGCTCTTGAGCGAATGCAAATTTTACGTGATTTACGCCTGGGAGTTTTTGATGTTTTAGTGGGCATCAATCTTTTACGGGAAGGTCTTGATTTGCCTGAAGTAAGCTTAGTCGCTATTCTTGATGCCGATAGAGAAGGTTACCTGCGTTCAGAACGCTCGCTAATTCAAACGTCCGGCAGAGCGGCCCGCAATATAAAAGGAAAAGTAATTATGTACGCCGACAGGATTACCCTTTCTATGGAGCGGGCAATTAAAGAAAGTGAGCGCCGCCGTAAAATCCAATTGACTTACAACCAAAAACACGGTATCCTTCCCCAATCAATATCCAAAAAGATTTATGGGGTTATTGAAGCCACCAGTAAAGTGGCGGAAAGTGGGTCAATTTATCAAGCAAAACTTAAAACCGGTAAGTTAACGAAAAAAGAATTAAAACAAACCGTTGCCCGGTTAGAAAAAGAAATGCGGGAAGCTTCCCGGAAACTAGAATTTGAAAAGGCAGCCGGGTTGCGAGATATACTCATAGAGTTACGCTTGGAATTAAGAGGAAAAGACAGCCGTTTAATATTCCAAGCCCAATAAACTTGTAATTACTCAGGCACCCCCACCTAACCTCCCCCTTCAAGGGGGAGGGTTAGGGAGGGGGCAAAGGCCTGCCCGTTAGACCTGCCCGTTAGGTTGACAGGCACGATAGCAGTAACATAGTAAATAATTTGACAGCCTGTCAGACAGGCGGGCAGATTTCTATACGTGTTTATAATAATAAAAATACAATGAAAAAGGGGAGAAACAATGGATTTTGAATTAACCGAAGAACAGACTATGCTACGCCAGATGACGCATAAATTTTTAGAGCGCGAATTTCTTCCGGTAATAAAAGAGAAAGACCGCCAAAGTGAATTTCCTTTTGAAGTCATTAAGAAAATGGGGGCTTTAGGTTTAGCGGGAGGAGTAGTTCCGCTAAAATACGGAGGGGGAGGAATAGATTGGGTTACCCACGCTATTATTAGCGAAGAACTGGGACGGGCAGCTTTTTCTTTATGTTTGATTGTTTCCATCGTCCAGATTGGACTGGTGGAAATGAGCATTTTAAATTGGGGCAATGAAGAACAAAAACAAAAATACCTGCCGCGCCTTTGTAAAGGAGAAATAATAGGTTGCCTGGCCACAGTTGAGCCAAATGTAGGTAGTAATGGGGCGGCCATTGAAACTAAAGCGGTACAAGATAAAAATTATTGGGTGCTCAATGGCAATAAAGTATGGATTACTAACGGATACGTTGCCGATATTGCTGTAGTTACTGCCCGGGCTAAAGATGGATTAGTAGCTTTTATTGTGGAAAGGGGGACGCCTGGTTTTTTAATTAATAAAATTGAAGGAGTAATGGGGAACCACATTTCCGGTATAGCCAGCCTAACTTTCGATAACTGTCGAATCCCTCAAGAAAATCTCCTGGGAAAGGTTGGTGATGGGTTTAAACTGGCTATGTCCAGTATTCAACAGGCCCGTTTTGGTATTGCGGCAGGCAGCGTAGGTACAGCCCAGAGTTGCCTTGATTACTGCGTTAAATACGCTAAAGAACGCTATCAATTTAGTAAACCAATAGGAAGCTTTCAACTTATACAGGAAATGATTGCTAATATGACGGTTGAAACTGAAGCGGCAAGATTTCTTACTTACCGGGCTGGATATCTTAGAGATAAAGGTTTACCTTACGCCCGGGAAACCTCCATGGCTAAATATTATGCTACCGAGGTTGCCTTACGTGCCGCCACTAACGCCATTAGATTACATGGGGCTTACGGTTATTGTGATGATTTTCCCGTTGAGCGTTCTCTACGGGATATAATGGGGCCTATAATTTTTGGAGGAACCAACGAGATTCAAAAATTAATTATTGGTCGCGATGTGCTTGGTATCAGTGCTTTCGCCTAAAATTTAAAAATCAAAATCAGGAGATAGGTTTTTGTTTGCCGAAGTATTGGTGAATATCGTCGTTCGTCAGGTAGATAAATCTTTTCTTTACGCCGTTCCTGAGGAATTAAAGAATAAGGTGCAAATAGGAGCTTGCGTAAGGGTACCTTTTGGCCGAAGGGTGGCCGATGGTTATGTGGTTGGATTTAAGTCAGGCCAACCGGCCGAAAAGGTAAAGGAAATTATAGCTATTTTAGACCGTGGACCGCTATTTACCCCTTCTCAACTAGCTTTAGCCCGTTGGATGGCGGCCTATTATTTACGTCCCACCGTGGAGGCCATCCAGGCGGTTATAGGACCGCGTCTAAAAGCAACTGCTTACCGGCAGTCAAAGGAATACTGGCCCATAACCCAAAACGGCCTTGAAATTTCATCCTCCTTGCCCCTTACCCCTAAACAAACTGCCTTATGGCAGGTTGCCCTAACCAACCCGGGTCTATCCCGGACAAGATTAACTTCCCTGGCCGGGGTATCCCCTGCTTTGATAGACGTACTGGTGAAAAAAGGGCTATTGTCCGAAAGGGTACGTACCGGACCAGCCAGTGATATTCTCTTGAATAAAGCCCCAAAAAATGAGGTTTTGGTTCTCAATCCGAACCAAAAGGCCGCCTCAGACCTTATTAATACGGCCATCCAGGCCAAAAATCCTAAGGTCTTCCTGCTTCACGGGATAACGGACAGCGGTAAAACAGAGATATACCTGCAAGGCGTACAACAGGTGATTTCCCTTGGAGGCCAGGCCATTATCCTGGTCCCGGAAATTGCCTTAACGCCCCAAATGGTGGATATTTTTTTTGCCCGTTTCGGCTCTACCGTAGCTATCTTGCACAGCCGTCTTTCGGCCGGGGAAAGATTTAGTGACTGGAACCGGGTCCAAAGCGGGGAGGCCAGGGTAATTTTAGGAACCCGTTCGGCTATTTTTGCCCCGGTAAAAGATTTACGCCTGGTGGTAATTGATGAGGAACATGAACCATCATACAAACAAGAAGAAAACCCGCGTTACCACGCCCGAACAGTTGCCTTGCGTTTAGCCAGACAGCACCAGGCAGTGGTAGTATTGGGCAGTGCTACCCCGTCGCTTTATGCTTATTCCCGCGCCTTATCCGGCGGGCCATTCCGGTTATTAGAACTCTCTCACCGGGTAGACAGACGCCCCATACCAGAAATCCAAATTATAGATATGCGCCAAGAAACAAAGGGGGGAAACCGGCATCTTTTCAGTCAACCTTTGCAGGAAGCAATACAAGACCGTTTAAATAAAAAAGAACAGGTTATTTTGTTCTTAAACCGCCGGGGTTACGCTACTTTTGTTTTTTGCCGGAACTGCGGTTTGGTCATGAAGTGTCCCCACTGCAATATTTCTTTATGCTACCACGCAAATAATAATTTAATTTGTCATTATTGTGATTATCTTCTTCCCGCCCCTTCCCTATGCCCTGATTGCCAAGAGCAACATTTGGGCTATTTTGGCGCCGGAACCCAAAAAATAGAAAAGGAAATAACCCTACTTTTTCCCCAGGCTAAGGTATTGCGCTTGGACAAAGACACGGTCAGCCGGAAAAATGCTCACCGGCAAATTATTACGACTTTTCAGAAAGGCGAGGCAGACATCTTAATTGGGACACAAATGGTGGCTAAAGGGCTGGATATACCTGGGGTGACCCTGGTAGGGGTAATCAATGCCGATATTACCCTACATATGCCTGATTTCCGGGCCAGTGAACGCACTTTTCAACTGCTCATGCAGGTAGCGGGCCGGGCCGGCCGCAGCATTAAGGGGGGAGAGGTACTGGTACAAACATACTCGCCGCAACACTACGCCATAGTAGCTGCCCAAAAGCAGGTTTACCTGGACTTTTTTCGTCAGGAAATGATGGTGCGCCGAAAAATGAATTATCCCCCTTTTACCCGGTTATGCCGCCTGGTTTTATCCAGCACCGGCCCGGACGTGGCCGCTAAAGCCGCCGGTGAGCTTGGCGCTAAATTAAAAAAGGCGTTAAATTTAACGCCTTTCCAGGAGGATCAAATAGATGTGTTAGGACCCGTGATGGCCCCCTTGGCTAAAATTAAAGACCGTTACCGCTGGCACTTGATTCTTAAGGCTAAAGAGATTACAATTTTACGTGACGCCGCTCAAATAGCCTTAAGCTGGTACGAAGAAAAAACCGTTTTAAAGAGAAAAGTAAAGCTTGTGATTGACCTGGAACCACAAAATATGATGTAAGATAAAGGTAATTTAAGAGGAGTACTTAATTACCATTTTTCAGAAGATAGGAGTAAAAAATGGCTATTTACCAGATTATAAAAGAGAATAATAAAATTTTACGAACTAAAGCAATGGAAGTTACCAAAATTACCGTCAACATCCATAAGCTATTAAACAATTTACAGGATACAATGTATTTCTATAAAGGAGTAGGCCTTGCGGCTCCTCAAATTGGTATTTCTAAAAGAGTAATTGTAGTTGACGCAGGTGAGGGGTTAATTGAGATAATCAACCCTAGTATCGTCAATAGCGAAGGCCAGGAAGTAGGTACGGAAGGTTGCTTGAGCATTCCGGGTATATTCGGTGAAGTGCCGCGCGCTGCCCAAGTTCTTGTTACCGGTCTTAACCGTCACGGTAAGGAAATAAAAATTAAGGCTAACAATTTTTTAGCCAGAACTTTACAGCACGAGATTGACCACCTGGACGGTATTTTATTTATTGACCGCGCCGTTAAAATAAAAAGGGAATGAGGGAGAGCTTATTATGCGGGTAGTATTTATGGGCACCCCGTCTTTTGCCCTACCGTCCTTAGAAAAACTTTTAGCTCACGGCCACCAGGTGGTAGGGGTAGTAACACGACCAGACCGTCCCCGCGGAAGAGGTAAAAAAATACAACCACCCCCCGTAAAAGAGTTTGCTCTTGCTCACGGTCTGGCAATTTACCAGCCCCTTCACGTGAAAGAGTCAGGATTTCTGGATGCATTGGGCCGCCTACAACCCGAAGTTATTATTATTGTTGCTTTTGGTCAAATTATCCCCCTTCAAATTATTTCCTTGCCCCCGTATGGCTGTATTAATCTTCACGCCTCATTATTACCTAAATATCGCGGGGCCGCCCCTATTCACCGGGCGGTTATAAACGGGGAAACTAAAACCGGGGTAACTACCATGTTTATTAACGAGAAGTTAGACGAAGGGGATATTTTGCTTCAAGAAACAATTCCTATTAAAGAAGAAGATAATGCGGGCACGATACATGACCGCCTGGCCAAACAAGGAGCGGACTTGCTGGTAAAAACCCTGGCCTTGTTAGCCCAAGGGCAACTAAAACCGCAACCGCAAGACCACGGTCAGGCAACTTACGCTCCCTTGTTAAGAGGTGAGGATGAAATAATTGACTGGTCAAAATCAGCCCAAGCTATTTTTAACCTGACCAGAGGGATGGACCCATGGCCGGGAGCTAAAACAACCTGGGATAAAAAAACATTAAAAATTTACCGGGTAAAAATAAATAAACCGGAAATTAACCCTGAATTCTACCCTTTAACAGCCCTCAACCCACTCCCCGGTCAAGTTTTAACTGCTGCTCCGGATAAGGGCTTATTGGTTCAAACAGGGGAAGGCCGGGTATGGATTATGGAATTGCAAGCAGAAGGAGGTAAAAGGTTGGCTGCCCAGGATTTTTTGAGAGGCAACCCCCTTTCGGTAAACCAAAGGTTAGGAATTAAAGGTTAGAAAAAGAAAGTTTTAGGTTTTTCTTGTAGAAATAAGATAATATAGTATAATAATATTATTAGAAAGTAACATTAAACCCGTCTAAATCAAGGCTCGTATTGAAGGTGATATAATGGGGCTTTTTTTAAGCATAGAGGGAAGTTTAGAAAAATATATTGAGAAGTTTTTTCATGATAAATATAAGGGTCGCGTCCACCCTTTGGAAATCGCTAAAAAGTTAGCCCGTGAAATGAGAAACCGTAAAAGGGTGAGCATAAACCATATATACGTTCCTAATAAATATCTTGTTTATTTACATCCGGAAGACTTGCAGGCAGTAGCGCCTATTGCTCCTTTGTTAATCAAGGAACTTAAAGATTACCTGGAAAAAAAAGCGGCCGAAAAAAAGCATATTCTAATTGCCTCTCCAGAGATTCTATTCCAGGCGGGTGAAAACTTGGAAATAGGCCAATTACATGTTGAAGGAAGCTTTGAGGGGGTAAAAACAAACAGGGAGATAAGGGTTGAGGATGAACAGTCTCTGGCCAAAAAAGAGGAAGAAGTCAAAGAGGATGAAAAAAACACCCTTTGTTATAAACCAGTTAAGAACGTTATTCCGGCCCAAAATAACTTTCCGGAACCAAAAGGACAACTTAGGCTTAATACAGGTACCGTAGTTGGTAAAACATTTTATCTTAAGGCAAGCCCTATGATTATCGGACGCCATGAATCTTGTGATATAATTTTAAATGATCACAGTGTATCCCGGCACCAGGCAAAAATAGAATGCCGGCAGGGAGAATATATTCTAACTGATTTAGCCAGCACAAATGGGACTTTTGTTAACGGCAAAAGAGTTACCACCCACCCGTTAAAGGATGGGGATACCATTAAAGCGGGTACTTCACTTTTATTTTTTAAATTAGAATAAGCAACGTAAAGGAATAATACCGGAAAGTTAAGTAGCAAATAGGCAAAAAACTTTGTGCCTTTGTGCCCCGCCTGTCTGGCAGGCTGTTTCGAGGTTCGAGGTTCGAGGTTCGAGAAAAGCGAGAGATCCAGTTCTAGGTTTTTCTTCCTCTGACAGACTATCCTCCTGCCAGCCTGACGGGTAGGTTTTTGCCTCTTTGAACCTGATGAGTAGTTACAATTTTTTTACCTTAAGGCATAAAATGTTAAGTTTTTTATTAATTATTCTTCACGGGCTTTTAATTGTTTTTTTGTATTTATTTATCACTAAAGCAATATTATTTCAAATTAACCATAAACTTAAGCAAAAAAATTACTGGCTGGTGGTTATAGCCACTTCTGATTCGGAGTTAGAAAAAGGAATGATCTTTAATCTAACCCAAAAATTAAGCCTGGGACGGGAAACAAGCAATGATTTAACCGTTAGTGATCCTTTTGTTTCTTTAAAACACGCCTTAATCGTTCAAAAAAGGGGCCGCTTCTGGATTTTGGACCAGGGAAGTTTAAATGGAACCTACCTAAATAAAAAACGCCTTGAAAAACAGACCGTTTTAAAGGTTAATGACTTTATTGAAATTGGTAATACGGTTTTTCAGTTTAAGGGGTAAAGATATGAAATGGAGCCAAGCAACTGAAACGGGGCGAGTTCGCCAACAAAACGAGGATAATTTTTGTATCTGTCCTGATATAGGTCTTTTTGCCCTGGCTGATGGCATGGGTGGTCATCAAGCAGGTGAGATAGCCAGTCGTCTAGCTACCCAAAAATTAGCAGATTTCATCCAGACCCACCCAGAACTATACTCTGACCAGGAAACTCTTTTAACCAGCGGAATACAAGAAATCAATCATCAGATATACCTTATTTCCCAGCAAAACAAGAGATACCGCGGGATGGGTACCACCCTTACGGCAGCCTTAATTCAAAACAATCATTTATATCTGGCTCATATTGGAGACAGCCGCCTTTATTTAATACGCCGGGAACATATCAAACAATTAACCGAGGACCATACGGTTGTTCAAAATTTAGTAACCGGCGGCACTATTTCCGCTGACCAGGCCCGGACCCACCCAAAACGCCACATTTTAACCCGGGCCTTAGGCGTTGATTTAAACGTAGAGGCAGATATAAGCAAAATAACTTTAAGAACGCAAGATAAGATATTATTATGCACTGATGGATTGACTAATTACGTAACGCTTGAAGAAATACACCATTTAGTAAGCAACGCGACTGAAGTAAAGCAAGCAGTCCATAGTCTAACTAAGATGGCCTTGGAACGGGGAGGAGCGGACAATATTACCGTAATTTTAGTGGCGGTGGATTAATAAATGTCGGTCACAGCACGCTTAAAAGAAAGAATCCTTCTTTTGATCGCCAGCACTTATTTTTTAACTGGCGCGGGAACAATTTTTTTAGTCAGGCCGGGTGATAATAAAGGATTATTTTTAACCGGAGCAGGAGTTTTAATCCTTGCCTTCTTCGTTCTTAGTTACCTGTGGCAGCGTCTTGATTTTAACGGTAACCAATATTTA
>DMDI01000200.1 GCA_003445555.1 Desulfotomaculum sp.
ATACATAATTCCGCAAAGGCCCGAAAAGAGGATAACTTGTCCATTTTAAAATCACGAATTGCCTTGTAAAGACCAATCATTCCTTCTTGATAAATATCTTCTTTATCGGCGCCAATTAAGAAGTACGAACGTGCTTTTGCTCTCACAAAATTTTTATACTTGTCAATTAAGTACTCAAGAGCTGCGTCATCACCTTCATGGATATACTCAATTATTTCTTCGTCAACTAATAAGTCATAAGCGTCAAACGATACTTCTTTAGGAACATTTAGCCCCACTGTATCCCCCCACCTCAGGTATTTTTGCCTTATGCCTTAATTAGTACCATGTCTGCCGGTAGGCAGTCCACCGCATTTCTAGTTATTATACCGTAAAGATAAAAACAAAGTCAAGATAAATTACCTGATTTGACGTTATAAAGGGCCTAAATATTTTTAGTTTTTAAAAAAGAGAGGAAAGCTTTAGCGGCAAAATTTTCCCACCAATTTTTGGAACGGATGATATATAAATAGCGCGTAAAATCAACATCTTTTAAGGAAATGAGGCAAAGTTTATTTAATGGTACCAGGCCATGAGCGGCAAAAAAGGAAACAATGCTGATTCCAGCGTTGGCCAAAACAGCCGTAATTATGGCCCTGGTACTTCCTAACTCTATTGTTACCTTAAGGTCCTTAAAACTAACCCCCTTTTTTTCTAAAGACATTTCTATTGTTTGCCTGGTTCCTGAGCCGGGTTCCCGTAAGATTATGGGTTCTTTTATCAATTCTTCCAAATCAATGCTTTCTAGTCGGGCCCATTTATGTTGTGAGGAGACGATTAAAACTAAATAATCTTTTGTCCAAGGCGTACAGACAATATCGCCTTCCGTAAACGGAAAGCCAACAATACCTAAATCAAGCTCTTTATAGCGAACCTTTGCTCCAATGCTTGCGCTGTCCGAAATACATAAATTTATTTTTATGCCCGGATATTTATAATAAAAATCACCAATTACTTGGGGTAATAAATATTCGCCGGGAATAGTACTGGCTCCAATCATTAGTCGCCCCGTCTTTAAATCTTTCAAGTCCTCCAGGCCTGCCTGAATATTGTAGTAATGGTGTAGGATTTGCTTTACTTCAGTATAAAAAAGACGGCCGGCTTCGGTAAGGGTAACTTTTTTTTCATTGCGCTGAAACAAGATAACCTGCAGTTCCTCTTCTAAGGCTTTAATTTGCAAACTTATGGTTGGCTGGCTTAAATATAAATGTTGCGCGGCTTTAGTAAAACTTTTCCATTCTACAACCCGTAAAAAAGTCTCAAGTTGCTTAAAGTTCATTAATTATTCCCTTTCTTTAGCAGGACCTGGGCAGCAGAAAGTACGGCCAGCTTAATATGTTCATAGGCTAAACCTCCCTGCAGGTAGGCAATGTATGGCGGGCGCATGGGCCCATCGGCGCTTAACTCAATGGAACTTCCTTGCACAAAAGTACCGGCAGCCATAATAATAGCCTCGGCATAACCAGGTATTTTTGCCGGTTCTGGGCGAACATGGGTATTTACCGGTGAGGCTTCTTGAATGGCCCGGCAAAAAGAGACCAGTTTTTCAGGCGAGCCAAGGGCAATGGCCTGGATAATGTCTGTTCGCTTTTCATTAAAAGCCGGGGAAACAGAAAAACCTAATTTAGCAAACAGACAGGCCGCAAAAACCGCTCCTTTTAAGGACTCTTTAACCACGTGGGGGGCTAAAAATAGACCTTGAAAAAAAAGACGCTGTAAGTTAAGAGAAGGCCCTATCGCGGCCCCGATACCTGGGGCAGTCCAACGGTCAGCCGCTAATTCCACCAGGTGTCGTTTACCAACCACATAACCTCCCGTTGGGGCTAAACCGCCTCCCGGGTTTTTAAGCAGTGAACCTGCCGCCAGATCAACCCCTAATGCAGTGGGTTCAGTTGTATCTACAAATTCACCGTAACAATTGTCAATAAAAATTATTGCCTCAGGAAAACGTTCTTTAACAAATTTAGTTACTTCTTTTATTTGGGTTAATTTTAAAGAAGAAGTCCAACGATAGCCGCGGGAGCGCTGCAGTAAAATCAGCCGGGTTTTTTTGTTAAGCGCTTTTTTAATTTCATCCCAATTAAGGTTACCATCAGGAAGAAGATCGACCTGACGGTAAGCAACGCCAAGTTCTTTCAATGAACCGGTGGACTTGCCCTGAATCCCGATCATTTCTGCCAGGGTATCGTATGGAGCACCCTGGATAGTAAGCAATTCATCGCCGGGCCGTAAAATCCCGTATAAACAAAGGGCGATAGCGTGAGTTCCGCTAACAACTTGTCCCCGCACCAAAGCTTTTTCGGTCCCGAATAACTGAGCGTAAATTTTTTCTAAAATTTCACGCCCCTGGTCATCATACCCGTAACCAGTAGAGCCTTGAAGATGATAATCACTAACTTTAAACTGACGAAAAGCTTTTAGTATTCGGGTATAATTAATAAAAGCCGTGTTTTCTAGTTTCCGAAACACTGTTTGTGTTTCTTGTTCCACTTCATCCGCCAGAGAGGTTAAGCAGGTCAAAAAAATTAAAGTCCTCCTTCGGGGGGAGAAACATTAGGGCTTGTTTTTGGTTCCGAAAAAGAAGTATTTAGCCGGCGCCCCGGACTTATGGTAGAGACAGCATGTTTATA
>DMDI01000052.1 GCA_003445555.1 Desulfotomaculum sp.
TTCCCGAGGTTTGAAGCTAATTAACTCCGGGGGTTAAATAGGCATCTTGGAATAAATTTCCCAGCCTAAAGGTTTGTGGTTTTCGGCTTTCTGGGAATAAAATGGGTAAACTTTTTTGACAGCCTTGGGGAGCTTTGGTAAAATTTTATCAAATGGTTGAAAAAGAAAAAGATGCCCGGAGTCCTTACCAGCTTTCGGTTGGAGAATTAACTTGTCCTGTTAAAGATAAAGAGGTCTGGTTTGAACAGTTAGTTGCTCGTCAACAGGAGGGGGTTAAAGCGGGGATTCGTCCGCAAAACCCGAGGGGTCTTAGTTTTGAACTAAGAAGGAGATGGTTAAATGATGTTTGGAATTTTTATCTTTCCAGAGATTCGTTTTCGGAAGAAGAGAGGCGAATTATAAAAGGAACCACCGAGCCCGGGAGGGAAAAACATACTGGTTCAAGCCGTTATTCTGGCCAGTCTTAGTAAAGATTCTCCGCTTATTATAAATTCGGATTGACAACTCTGCCCATAATCAACTCCGGGGGGTTAAATAGGCACGCTAATCGTAGCCGTCATTTTGACGATCCGCCAGCTGGCGGACAGAATCATGTTCTTCCCGGGGTTTGAAGCTATTTAACCCCCGGAGTTGATTAGCTTCAAACCTCGGGATTTTTCGAGCGGAATAAATTTTTTTAAAGCTTAAAGTTGTTTTTCAGATTTGATCCGCCAGCTGGCGGATTGAGTTGTAGTTTTGCGTTTTGCGATTTGAGATTTGAGTTTATTTTGCCATCGGCTTATTTTTCAACCGGTTTTTCCCGACGGCGAGGGCGATAAAAGAGGGTGAACGAGAGAGAATTATTTTTAAAAGAAAAATTGGCGATCTTAAGGCTTTTGAAAAAGCGAACCGTTTCCTTGATTTCCCAAAGAATTTCCTTGATTGTCTTGATGAATGTTTTTGTTACCGTGATTAACAAATATATAGATAAATATGCCATGAGAATGGAAGAGGCGATTATCAAAGGAGTGAGAATTACCTCTCTGATTGGTGATGGTAAAAAAGCGAGAAGCAGAAAGGTAGCGACTAAATAAGAAGGGATTTTGAGGCTTTTTGGTAGTTCTCGCCAATGCTTAACGATTTTTTCCCACTCTTTCTTTATCTCCTCCATTTTGGTTTTTAAGCAATAATTTTCTTGAAATTTAAGCCCCCCTTTGGCGGTTTTTTAAAGAAAGCAAGCAATTTTCCCGATGCGCCAAGTTTTAACCGCGTCCTCCATGTGGCATATGGCCAGTACAGACGGGGTGTGGGCTTTAGCTTCCGCCTGCTGGAAACTCGAGAGCGTTTTTTCGGACAGCGACGGGACAATTGGGCGGCGGGTGGGGTTAGTTCAATAATTTTTCAATTGTAATCCATCAATTCTTTGAAAATGACTATCATTACTGACAAGAATTGCTTCGTTCGTTTTCGCGGTCGCACCGATAAGTAAATCATCAATACCAAGTTTGGGTAATCTGTTTTGATCAATTTTTTTCTCTATCTCGCTTGCTTCTTCTGCTTCTCTCTCACCGAACGGCAACACTTCTAACTTCCGCCTTAATTCGCTAAAAGCTCGTATCTTGTCTTGATCTTGTTCTTTACCTCTTAAAATTTCAAAAAGAGCCACTGAAGTAATGGCTGTTATAGCGAGAGGAGCATTTTTAATTTCTTCATAAACCAAAATGGCATTATCCATGCCATTCAATAGGTCTATAATGAAATTAGCGTCCAAACAATATATGGTGTTTCCTTGTAAAGTCATCATTGAAACGTTTCTTGAACAAATTAAGTTCTTCTCTTATTTTCCGTGCCTCGTCATCAGTTAGTATGCCAATAAATCCTTCACGATAAGTTTCTGGGTAAACAGGCAGAGCGGGGCGGGGATATTTTATCCGCCAAAACGGCCAAATACTTGCGCTTGAAGTATTTTCAAGCTCTAGAGAAATATCAGTATCAGATGGAGATGATAAATTTCCCGGCAATACATCTGCGGGCATTGTTGTTGTATATGTTCCAGGTGTTAAAGTCATACTGCTCATATTAGTTTTTCTTTATCCACGACTGCGATTCAAAATTGATATCAATCGCGGGCTGATTATTTCTAATATCCTTTTTTACTTTACCTGAAAAAGTGAACTGATACGATGAATCGGTTGTTTCAAGATACGCTCCATTTCTGTCAATATCGGCCATATCTTTTCCAGCCAGTAATTCGTTCGGGTGAAACGGCTGGCCGAGCTTCATTTCCATAGCATACACTTCATACAATTCTCGCATAACGTTATCAAGTCCGCCCTGCGCTTTTTCTATTTTCAAACCAAGTTCAGCGGCTTCGTCGCGGTCAATTGGATAAGCGTGAATGGTAATATCACCTGTTATTTCCTTGACGATTTTTTTTATTTTTTCGCTGTCTTTTTCTTTGTCCATGTGCAACCACAAAAGCCGTTCGGTTAATAGATGCGCCATGCGGTAAGCGCGGTAAGCGTTGCCAATTGAAAGCGGGTGTAATTTTTCCACCAAAAGTTTATACACGTCAATCATCTGCTCACTTTTCACATCCGCTTTTTCTTTAGCAAAAAGCAGATATGAATTAAGGTCTTCAACGCTTACTTCAAGATTCTGCTGGGGATTAGCTGGATTCTGCGGATTGAAAGGGTGTCCGGTGGTCGGATCAACCGGCGTAAGCTCGCCGAGTTTTCCCATTACGATAGTGTCAGCGCCAAGACAAATAAGCGTTCCAGCGCTGTGCGCCTTATATGGCACAAGCACCTCAAATTCGTCGCAATGATTGCGGATTAGTTTTACAATCCGAATCGGCGCGAGCATATCGCCGCCGCTTGTGTACAAAAACAAACTGATTTTTTTAACTTTGCCAATACTGTCAAGCAGATTGCCGAGAAGCGGAACGATGTCGCCCGCAATTTTTGTGGCAAAAGGCGGCCTATCGCCAGTGACGTAGGAAATAACACGCGAATTGCGCTCGGTTTCAAGTTTTTTGATTAGATCGGTTCGTGTCATAGTTTTGTTTGGTTGCTTATTATACTATCAACTTTTACAATATTTTGCAATGTTAAATTTCTCTTAAAACTTCGGTGATTTTTTGCCCCATTATCCCGATAAGTTTTTTGTTCGCTTCAATAATTTTTTCCTGTTCTTTCATTTCAGCGACAAGTTGTTTTTGGACTTCAAGCGGTGGGAGCGGGATTTTGATTTTTTGCAAAATTTTAACCGAAGCGACATTTTGTATGCTTGAACCAGATTGATCCTTAAAATATTTATTTTGTATAAAATCGGCCTCGAGTATTAACTTTAAATACTCCGCAATTAGCCTTTTATTATGCGGGGTTAGTTTAAGCAAGGCTTGATTGATAATTCCTTGCTTGGCAGTTTTTGGCACAATCGCAATTTTCCCCATTGTCCCAGAACAACTTATTAATAAATCTCCTGGAAATACTTCAAATCTTTTCATTTCGTTGAATTTTCTTTCATCAATAAAATATCTGCCAAAATTAAAATCATTATTGATTGCGTGATATTGTTCATAAACCAAATATCCTGAAGGTTTAAATATTTCTTTCTTGAGAGAGCCACCAAAAGGACCTCGAATAAAGTCAGCGACCTCTCCCAACTCCACCCACTCAACATCTTTTATTTTTCTAATCTCTTGGCCAAAATAGCGTCTCTCTCTCTCTAAATTTTCAATCACCGCTTTGGCGGCTTCAATCGCTTTTTGCTTGACTTCAATCTGCTCAACGATTTCTTTTTGGACTTCAAGCGGAGGGAGAGGAATTTTAATTTTTCTTAAATCATTGTTTGATAAGTGAAGAATGTTGACACCTTTTGCAAAAGTCGCTAATTGATTTTTTACTTTTGAATTACTTATTAAATAAGCCAAATAATCAGATAATACATATTCATTTCCTGTCCTAATTATATTTATATCGCCGCCAATAATTACCCCATCTTCGTTTAACGATCTAGCCACAGCAATACCAAAAGCATCAGCGGTTGTAGTTGAAGGAACTAAAACATCACCTTTCTTTGATAAAATTTTCCCTTCAACGTTTGTTCGGCTAATAACTTCTTTTATAACCGGCTGGTATAAAGTATAAATTTCTCCGTAGTGAATACATTTATTTTTTCCATTTTGAATAATATCTTTTTTTGAAATTCCTTGACCTCTCAGAAAAGTAATCTTCTCTGATTTTTCTAATTCTCCAAGTGCTACAATTTTGAAATTTGAGTTTTGAATTTTGACATCTTCCCTGTATCTGTCGCCCGAAAGATTGTAATCACCGCTTTCGGCAATTTTTTCTTTGGTAACAAGATGAGCGATCTTGTCTTGCTTCTCGTCCAGTTTGAATTTTTTATTTTCCTTCAAGGCGATTTTATATTCTTTGATTATTTCCAAAGCCAAAGGCAAATCATTTTTATCAATTTCCCGCCTTTGCGCGCCAAGGTCGTAGCCGTCATTTTGAATTTTCAAAAACAGAATGTCTTTTGTTTTTTTGGCAAGGCCGTTGTCAAAAAGCAAAATACTGGTTTTCACTCCAGCATACGGATTAAAAACACCAGCAGGAAGCGAAACAACCGCCAGAAGTCCGTCCTCAATCAATAATTTCCGCAATGTTTTATAGGCGGTCGCGGATTGGAAAATTATACCTTCTGGCACGATAATGCCGGCCCGGCCGTTGGGTCGTAAATGCTCCAAAATATAATCAACAAACAAAACTTCGGAACGGTTGGCTTGCACAGAAAATCGTTTGTGCGGCCTAATTCCGCCCTTTGGCGACATAAACGGCGGATTGGCAAGCATAACATCAAAATTTTCGTCCCATTTTTCTTCGCTTGAGAGCGTGTCGTATTCAAAAATGGTTGGGTTAGGAAAACCGTGCAGATATAAATTGACTTTAGAAAGCCGCACCATATCCGGCGAAATATCATAGCCAACAAAATGGTCCATCAGATTTTTTTTCTCGTCGGGTGTCAGCGATTTTTCTTTATTCTCTTTAAGGATATGCTTGAAAGCGGAAATCAAAAATCCGGCGGTGCCACAGGCAGGATCGCAGATTGTTTCTTCTTTTTTCGGATCAACCGCCTCCACAATAAAATCAATGATATGACGCGGGGTGCGGAATTGTCCAGCGTCTCCTTGCGAGCCAAGAATTGAAAGCAAATATTCAAAAGCATCGCCTAAATCCTCACTATGATCATAATTGAAGCCGTTTATCTCTTTCAAAAACAGATTTAAGGTTTCGGGATCGCGATATGGAAGAAAAGCATCTTTGAAAATATCTCTAAAAAGTTGCGGCAGGTGAGGATTTTGGCTTAATGTGGTAACGGCTTCAACATAAAGATTTAAGCGGTCTTGCCCACCAATTCTTGAATCCATTACTTTCGTCCAAGCATATTTTTCGTAGCCGTTAGTAAAGAAACGTGCTTTACCGCCAAGTTCCTGCGCTTCTTTGTCCATATCGTCCATAAACTTATA
>DMDI01000171.1:0-854 GCA_003445555.1 Desulfotomaculum sp.
TTGACAATCGGTATTTTGTAATATAAAATTATTTAATAATGAAGAACAAATATAAAAATCAATGTTAGGCGTAATAATATAACAAAATGATGGAGAATAAATGCTTACCTTTGAATGGGATCCCCAAAAGGCCGAGAGTAATATTGAAAAACATGGTGTTTCTTTTGAGGAAGCAAGCACGGTATTTCGAGATCCTTTATCTTTAACAATTGATGATCCTTTACACTCAACTGGTGAGGTGCGAATGGTTTAAATTGGAATTTCGCACAAAAATAGATTATTGGTTGTGGTTCATACCGAAAGAGAGAATAATATTCGAATAATAAGTGCCAGGAAAGCCACTAAGAAAGAAAGGAATAATTATGAAAGTAATGAATAATGATCCAGATATGCTGGAAGAGTATGATTTCAGCAAGGGGATAAGGGGCAAGTATGCCAAGAGATATGCTGAAGGGACAAATGTAGTTTTAATTGATCCTGATGTAGCTGAATTTTTCCCAGATCACGATACAGTAAATGATGCTCTCCGTTCATTAATCAGGATTATAAAAAAAAGACAAAATCGGTTTGCCGAACAAGCAGATGGACGTTGATAGGTGTTTCGCTGCCGCTCAACACCTGCAGGTCATCTGCATCGTTATGAATTGCCAATAGAAAGTCAATATACTAAGGTATAAAAAAAAGTGGGTAAATTATGCATTGAATTAAAGAAATAATACGTGAAGCAAAATCCCTTCCTATTGCGGAGAGGGCTATAGTTGTTGATTCGCTGCTCCGAACGTTCAATCCTCCAGTCATGGATGTCAAGGGGACAGATACATTGACACCTTATGGGGGTAACTGGATTAAATCAA
>DMDI01000171.1:933-4022 GCA_003445555.1 Desulfotomaculum sp.
GGACCGTCCCCATACTTCCCCCCGCGACAGATTGGCTGAGCACAGTCAGGAATTGTTTATTGCCCCCAAGCAGGTGAGCCAGTTCACCCGGGAACCACTGGCTGCTGTTAGATATTATGGCGACGGCATCGGAAAGAGCTTTTTGCAGCAAAAACGTGTTGTGTTATGCTATCTCGTACTATCCGCTTTGCTTACGCTTTCATCCTTTAGCCAGGTCAGCAGGCGAGTATAATAAGTGGATAAGGGTTCTTTTCCTATATCACGCTGCTCTAACGGGATCTGGATTTCCACCGTGTCCAGCACGGTGGCGGGCCTGGCGGACAAAACCAGTATCCGGTGCCCTAAGAGTAGGGCATCCATAATTTCATGGGTGACAAAAACGATTGTCCGGGGGTTATTCCGCCACATTCCGGCCACCTGCCGGACCAGGTTCAAGCGAAGGGGTATATCTAACGACAAAAAAGGTTCGTCTAAAAGTAGTAAATCGTGGGGAAAGGCAAGGGCGCGGCAAAGGGCGAGGCGCTGTTTCATTCCCCCGCTTAGTGCTTTCGGATAATTATTCCAGTAGTCGTAAAGACCCATCATGGTCAAGTATTTCCTGATT
This sequence comes from Desulfotomaculum sp., assembly GCA_003445555.1. Classification (GTDB taxonomy): domain Bacteria; phylum Bacillota; class Desulfotomaculia; order Desulfotomaculales; family Nap2-2B; genus SCADC1-2-3. The sequence continues at coordinate 1,538 of DMDI01000171.1, forward strand.
AATTCCTGCTGCCGGTCCGGAGACACGACCTCCCGCAAGACAAAAGCAATATTATCCGCTACCGTTTTCCAGGGCAAAAGCCGTGGTTCTTGAAAAACATAACTTATCGATAAACCTTCCGTTCCGGTAATCCGCCCGGCGTCTACCTGCTCCAGTCCGGCCAGCAATTGCAGGATGGTTGTTTTGCCGCATCCTGAAGGCCCGATTAAACAAATTATTTTACTCTTTTCTGCAGAAAAGGAAAAGTCCTGTAAAACTTTAGTTTTTCCCAAGGTTTTATAAACATGTTCAAATCGGATCAAAATTAGTTCACTTCCAGTGAGTTAGTTTTTGCTGCGTCAGGTAGGTCAACATGCGATCGGTCAGTAAACCCAGACCGATCAGGAGTATAGTCCAGGCAAATAGGGCTGCCGTCTCCAGGTTCATTCGGGCAACCGCCATACCGGCGCCTATACCCCTGTTGACGCTAAACAGTTCCGCCATGGCTACTGCCTTCCAGGTCGTTCCTAGGGCAGCGGTAAGGCCGGCAAGAAGATACGGGATAACCTGGGGTAAGTATACTTCCCAGATTATCCGCCGCCTGCTGACGCGAAAAGTAATCGCCATCTGCAATAACTGTCTGTCAACGCTCTTTGCTCCCTGAATTGTATTAATGATAATCAAGGGCATAGTAGTTACAAAAACAACAAAAACCGGTACTTTGCTGAAGCCGATCCAGATCATTGCCAGTAGAAGCCAGGAAATCAGCGGGGTTACCTGTAAAACCACGACCAGGGGCCGGAAAAGACTATCGGCTATAGTGTTCAGACCAATTAACAAACCTAGCGGCGTACCCACTACCACAGCTAAACCAAAACCGGTCAGGCCTCGGATAATAGAAAGGTGGATTTGCTCCCATAACTGTCCGGAAACCGCCAGGAAAAAAAGAGCCAGCCCCGTTTCCACCGGGGAAGGAACAAGAACAGGATTATAAAATCCCGCGACCACTTGCCAGACAATTAAAAAAAGGGCCAGCCCGAAAAGGGGTAATAGGCCCCTAATCAACCAGGAAGAATTTTTCATCAGGGATTTTTCCTCCCACCATGTCCGGTGAGAATTCCAATAATCTGGTCAGGTAAATTTGGACATCGCCTTTGGCTTTTGAACCCGTAGCAAACTGCAGACGGGTACGCTCCAGGCTCTTGACAAATACCGGCGCCGGTATTTGCAAATTAGCCTCCACCAGAAGAGCCGCCTTTTCAGGATTGGTTACGGTCCATTCCATCGCTTCGGTGTAAGCCCGCTGGAAACCGGTTACCGCAATTGGATAGGAACGGGCAAACTCATTGCGGACAATCATCCCCGCCTGGGGTAACCTGGTTGTTTTTCCCTCAAGCTTTTGCCAGTCGGCAAAGAAATCGCTTATTACCCGTGCCTGCTGATTTTTTAGGAGAACCTGGGTAACCAGGGGCTCCGGGAGTACGGCATTCTTGATTAGGCCGTTAATCATCAGCTGGGCAATTTCGGGGGAGCCCAGATAGGTTAGTTTAACGCTCCCCTCCGGTAGACCGCTCCGGCGGAGCAGATACTGCGTTAGGACGTCAGGGGTGGAACCGCGGGCGCCCACATAAAGTTCACTACCTTTGAGGTCCTCCCATTTCTTAACGCTGCCGTCCACCGAGACCAGGTAAAGTATGCCCCAGGTGCTAACATTCGCCAGAGAAATTTTTACGTCCCTGTTATACAGTTTGGCTGCTACGTTAACGGGCAGAATGGTGAAATCCGCCTCCCCTTTAACCACCCGGGCGGTTGCTTCTTCCACCGACTTGTATATAATTAATTCCAGTCCAGTGCCCTGGAGCAAACCGTCTTTAACTATTTTAAACAGCGGGGCCGTAGCAGGAGCAAGGGGTGCCTGCACTACAATTTTTCTCGGTGTTTCAGCCGTTTCAGCGGGCGCAGGCTGTTTTTCATTCCCGGCGCGCCGGATTCCGCATCCTCCTATCAGCAACAAAATGATCAGCAGTGCTACACAGGTAGCCAGTCTTTTCCGCATGATTCGTACCTCCCCTTATACTGGCGGATTATTTTGCTCTAACGATTTAAATCTTTTTCGGCCCACATCCCGTTGATGCCGGCAGTTCTTGAAATAACCTGATTATTTTCCCTACCCCCTAAAAAAGAAAACCACTTTACGCGAAAAGCGGGTTTTTCTTTTTTCATCACCCCCTTGACGCTAGGAAAATCTCCCTCTTCGCAGGGCTTATTATTATTTTACAGTCATATTCCATACATCTTACTATAATACATTACTTATTACAACACGAAAAGGTCAAAAAATATAGAGGAATTCGGCGCCCAAACCAATATCCTCTACGGCACCATCGCCCTCACCCACCTGAGCGCCGCCACCCTGTGGGTGCTGGGGGTCGAGTTGGGGGAAGAATTAAGGGGCCGGAAGAATTAAGGGTAGAGTAGAGAACTGGCAATGACCGCTTTAGGCTAG
>DMDI01000140.1 GCA_003445555.1 Desulfotomaculum sp.
CATTCCTTTTAAACCAGACATTCCGGCCCCCCGCAATAAATTTAATAAGATAGTCTCCGCCTGATCATCCGACTGATGACCTAGGGCGACGCGGTTAGCCCTTATTTCTTTAGCCAGACGTTCAAAAAAATTAAAACGCCCTATCCGGGCCGCTTCTTGGATGGATAAACCGGTTTTCTGTCTGAAACTGGCTACATTAAATTGTTCAATGGTAAAAGGCAAGGCCAAATTTTGGGCTAACTGCTCCACCAATCTGGCGTCAGCCTCAGCCTCATTTCCTCTTAATAAATGATTCAGGTGAGCAACATGTAAAGATATATTTAACGTCTCTTTTAATTTCCACAAAATGTGCAGCAAGGCCACCGAATCGGGACCGCCGGACACACCGACTAAAACTAAATTTCCTTGTTCCACCAGATTAAATTTCTTAATAAAGGCGCCTACCTTTTGCTCTAAGTTCACTGTTGGCTACCCCTTCTATTGTTTTTTTGAAAGGTAGGGTTAGGGTGAAGGCGGTATAAATTATTGTTTAAAATATAGGCCTCCACTGCTTCGGGAACCAGGTATTTTATAGGACGGCCTTCACGTACCCGTTGGCGCAAATCAGTGGAGGAAATAGCTAAGGCCGGTACCTCCATGGTAATAATTCGCTTGGTCCCGTTTATAGGGAACCCAGGTATATTTTTGCTCAATTCAGCCAACTGGTAACCGGGCCTGGTGGCGGCCACAAAGTAACAAAGACGCAACAATTCTTCTACCCGCTTCCAGCTTAATATTTCAAGTACGGCATCTGCCCCGGTAATAAAAAAAAGTTCGGCCTGGGGAAATTTATCTTTAAATATTTGCATTGTATTAATAGTATAAGACAACCCCGGCTTCGTAATTTCAATATCCGAGACCATAAAAAAAGGATTGCTGGCCACCGCTAACCGGGTAATATTCAAACGGTGCCGGGCAGCTGAAATTTCACGTTTTGTTTTGTGGGGCGGCCTACCGGCAGGAATAAAAATTACCTTTTCCAGTTCTAACTGGTAACGTGCTTCCTCTGCCGCTACCAAATGACCGTAATGAATGGGATCAAATGTGCCCCCCATCATTCCTAACCGCTGGTAAGTTTTCATTTTTTTAAGATTTCTATTGTTTAAAGTTTATATTTAAAGTTTCTAAAATTTTATCCTTTAAATTCATACTGGTAAAATGCCGCGCAGGCCCCTTCTGAGGAAACCATGCAGGGTCCTACCGGCTGCATAGGGGTACAGGTCCGGGCAAATAAAAGACAGTCCGGGGGGTTTATCTTTCCCTTTAATACTTCACCACACTTACAGCCTTTTGGTGTTTGCCCGGCAGGTACCTCCAGGGCAAATTTATTTTTAGCGTCGTAAAAAGCATACTCGTCTTTAATAGCCAAACCACTGGCGGAAACTGCCCCAAATCCCCGCCACAAAGCGGCGGTGGGGGTAAGATAAGTGGCTAAAAGTTTTTGGGCCTTAATATTTCCTTCAAGAGGAACTAACCGGCGGTAGCCATTTTCTGCTTTAACTTCATTTTGGGAAAGTTGTTTTAATAAACGGTAAATAGCCCCTAAAATATCAACCGGTTCAAAGCCGGCAATAATAGTAGGTATTCTATATTCACGGGCGATAAAATCAAAAGCTTTTTGACCAATTATGGTACTTACGTGACCCGGCAGGATAAAACCATCAATATGCAAATCGCGGTCGTCCAAAAGGACGCGCATTACCGGCGGCACCAGCTTATGGGCCGAAAATACGCTATAATTTTTTAAACCCAGCCCGATAGCCGTAGCCATACTTAAGGCTACAGAAGGAGCGGTTGTTTCAAAGCCCACCCCCAAGAAAATTACTTCCTGCCCGGGATGAGATGAAGCGTAAATTACTGCTTCCGCGGGAGAATAAAAAATTATTACCTTTGCCTTACGGGCTTTTTCCCGTTCCAAGGAAGAATCTGACCCGGGAACCCGGAGCATATCCCCAAAAGTAGCCATAACTGTACCGGGTAACCGGGCTAAATTAATCATATAATCAATATCCTGCTGGTCCGTAACGCAAACCGGGCAACCAGGCCCACTTCTCAATTCTAAATATTCGGCTAAAAGGCTTTTTATCCCACACCGGGCAATGGCCATGGTGTGGGTACCACAAACTTCCATGAGGGCCGGCCGGCGCCCTAACTTTTCTCTTACGGCTAAGGCCAAAGGAATTATTTTTTGAATAAGCTTTTTTCCTAACGACGCATCCCGGAATTTATCTAACAAGAAATAATTTCCTCCCATAACTTTAAGGTTTCTTCGTCCTCATTTAAATCAATTTTGCCAATCGCGTGACCGGCGTGAATCATTAAATACTCTCCGGGGGTTATTTCCCCGTCTATCAAACGCGTATCAACCTTTAATTGCACGCCTAATCTATCTACAACCGCCCAGTGACCGGCGGCATTAACTTCCACTACTATTCCCGGAATTCCAAGGCACATTCTTTTTGCCACCTCCTGTCCGCAATCATGGCCTGGCCCAGGGCTATACCCCCGTCATTGGCGGGTAACTGCTTATGGTAAAGCACCTGGTATCCCTGGGAAGTTAATTGTCTCCTGGTTGTCTGAAAAAGATAACTGTTTTGCCAGCTTCCCCCGCTTAAAGCTACTTTTTTTAATCCCGTTTCGCCGGCTAACCTATTTATTATATCACAAATTAAACAGCTTAGGGTCTGGTGAAACTTGGTCGCGATTACAGGGGCCGTGACGCCCTTTTTTCGGTCATTTAAAATTTCCCTAATTAGCCGGATAGGACTGATTATTTCTCCTTTAATTTCGTAAGGGTAAGGTTTAAACCTTTCCCCTTCCTCTACGGGTAAAACCAGTTCTCCTAGTTCTATCGCCGCCTGACCCTCGTATGTGTTTTCCAGGCAAACCCCTAATAAGGCGGCTACCGCATCAAAAAGCCGGCCACATCCGCAGGCTAAAGGAAGGTTTAGTTTACTTTCTAAAATCCGGGCGACCAGAAGTACTTCTTTATCTGGAAAAAGACTTTGGGCCAGCTCAATTCCTTCCTCACCCATAAAGGTAATTAAATAGGCCGCGGCTGTTCGCCAGGGCTGACGAACAGCTTTTTCTCCTCCCGGTAAAGGGACATAAGCCAAATGATATTTCCTTTTAAAGGAATGATAATTTCCGGTTAAAAACTCGAAACCCCAGAGGCACCCATCCGTTCCGTAACCCGTTCCGTCAAGAATAACCCCCATTACTTCCTCATCATCTTTAACCTTATTGTCCGCATTATCCGCCAGGCAAGCCGCCAGGTGAGCGTGGTGGTGCTGGACCCCAAGGTGTTTTTGAGCCGGAATTTGCCTGGCCAGGGCCGCACTTTTATAGTCAGGGTGTAAATCAAAGGCCACTATTTCCGGGGTTATCCCCAGTAATCTTTGCCAATGTTTTTGGCTTAAAGATAAATTTTCTTCTCCCTCCAGCCAGTCCAATTCGCCTATATGTTGGCTTAAAAAGGCCTGCTCCCCTTTCAGAAAGCAAAAG
>DMDI01000195.1 GCA_003445555.1 Desulfotomaculum sp.
AGACAGGGCAGCACAGATCATGCCATATATTCCCGTGTTGTTGGTGGAAAAAGGTATTCAACGCCAGTACAAATGGGAAAAAAGAAACTTGACCCCATTTATTGTAAAAGGGTTTTTCGTCAATTAAAGTTTACCGATGAAGAAATAGAAAACCTGTTAAAATAGGTCTTGCGGAGATGTTCCGGACAGATGGAGACGTGAGTTAATGTTTCTTTTCGGCCATCTGGGCATAACCCTTGCCGCTACCCATACCTTTGAGAAAGTAATACTCTCTCAAGGAAATTTTGGAAAAATGCATTGATCGCCTGAAGGTAAACTGAACCGGTTTAAAGTCCAGGTTTTATCTTGAAGCCCGCTTTTGGCTGTGGGTTTTTTTCCTTTTGTGGGGGTGTTCAGTCTAAATTTTTCTAAAAAACTTTAATTTAGCAGGATATTCCCTTTCAATTGTCGAAGTATAAATTTTGTCAGTCATAGGAAAAGAAGATAAAGTTCCGGTATTTATAGTCCGACAGAACATAACCGCCCGTTAGGAGATCATAGAGGGAGGAGTGAAATGATCCCAATTGCGAAACCAGTAGTGGATAACGAGGAAATAGAAGCAGTAAAAGAAGTCCTTCTTTCCGGGAGCCTTGCCCAGGGAAAGAAAGTGGTAGAATTCGAGGAAGCCTTTGCGGCCTACCTAGGGACAAAATACGCCGTTGCGGTAAGCTCGGGCACGGCCGCGCTGCACCTGGCGCTTTTATCCCACGATATCGGAGAAGGCGTTGAGGTGATTACCACCCCTTTTAGCTTTATTGCCACCGCCAACGCCATTTTATTCACCGCTGGGCTACAACCTCCGGATGACGGATATCGCCGCCGCCATTGGCCTTTGCCAGTTGAAAAAACAGGCGGATTTCAACGCGAAAAAAGGTTTTTTATATCAGGATTGCTAAACTTAAGCCAAAATTTCTATCCAGAATTGAAGAAATAAGCATACACCAGGTTTAGAGGCTTTGTGAAGCCTCTCCTGCCTTCGCTCAAGGCTTGCGAGGCGGGAGTGAATATTACACCATTCGAGTGCGACCTGAGCGGGAAATCAGTGCAGTCGCTGCGGAAGATCAGTGCAGCTGCTGCGGAAAGCCTGTGCGCCTTTGGCACGAAATAGTGCAGTGCGTCTGTTGAAAAAGTAATACACATACGATATAATGGCCTTGCTTTTACTCAATTTTCACGGGATCGGAGTGGTGGTGGGGAAAGCGTCCATTAGGCGATTCTTTTTCCATGGAGGAAGATCAACTATTTCTATGCTGTTCAGGCTGCTTTTCAGTTTTTCCGACTCACTAAAAAAATTTCTATCGCATATTTAAACATTATTTTCCTCCTTCAGATGATATAAAACCATATTGCCTAAACCTGCCCCTTTTTGGGATATATCAGCTATGTAAAAATCAAAGCTGGCAGCAAGGTTTTCATAATCAATATCAGCAAGATTGACCACTTAATAAAATCTATCTAGTCCATCTTTTGTAAGGTATTTCGAAATATAACTCATGACTGATAATAAATCTCTTTCTATTGATGGTTCAATTTTGCGTCCGCCAAGATGTTTATGATGAGGATAATTATTTATTTTCTTATGATGAGGCGCCTTATCCCTTCCAATTACTAAATCCCCATCAGTAGTAAGCCAATAATAACTATAGCGTGTTAAGTCCTTTTCTGGATTAGCAGATTCTGCCACCCGTAATGTGCTGCGGTCAATCAAAGTAAAAATAGCTTTAAAATAAAAAGAGGTTTCAGTTTCGTTTAGCTCTACAATAGAAATATTTTTTATTAAATGACCAAATTCAGCGGTGAGTTGGGCTAACAATTCTGAAATATCCTTCATTTGCCTTCACCAAGGAAAAAACAATAAGTATCTAATATAGCTTTTGATTCTTTGGACACATCATACCAAAAACCCCATTCCACGTAGTCCTCATGGTGTTCCAGAGAAGCTTTCTCAGGGAATCCCTTCTCAAATTGCTCAAAAGTACATTTATATTTAGCTTCAAATTCACTTAACCTTGCCCTAGCTTGTTTAAGCTTCTTTTGGACAATAGCCATGCGTAATTTTACCGAGGTAACTACACTGGTTAAAATAATTTTCCGCTCCTGGAAGGGAAGTTCAGTTAAAACAAGTGGTAATCTTTCAACGAAGCAGATACTATCATGAAAGAAACTGCTCCTTTGGTAAGTTACCACCAGCATTACAGGCGGGGTGATTGGGAAAGCGTCCATTGGAGGTGCAGTAAACAGCATAAACAGCATCAGGCCAATGCCCTTAATTTGGATCGGAGAAACAAATCTTTTGCCGACCAAAAATAATGTGAACCAAATTTTGCCCGATAAAAGCCTCTGGAGAAAACAAAAGCCCACTTTCGGGGTATTTTTCTTCGCATTCGGCGCCGAAGGCGAACAGATAATGCGAAGGGCCGGCGCATTGCCGGCCTTTATCCTTCGCTTTGCGGTTCTGTCTTTCCAGTTGTCATTAATGTTCGGATCTGAATACCCGCTCAATATCCAATAATTTTTCGAAACCTGCCTGAATAAAGTGATGATCTGACGTAAGGGCTTTTTTAATGCTATTTTTGCGCATCACGACAAAACTGATACAATCGGTCAGGCTCCAGTCTTTGTCTTCCCGGCTTTTAAATAGCTGAATTCCATCTGTTAATACCCCTTCAGTCAACTGAACGATCTCTAATATGCCTAATTGATGAGCTAATTTAATCTTTTCCAGGAAAGCCACCGCCAGAGGCTTTGTGGATGCCTTACGAAAAGAATTACATGTCTCAATAATCACCGCATCAGTTGTAACCCGCCGGATTTTTCCAAAGGATTTATAAATTTTTGTAGCCTGCTGGTTAAGGACATCACCCCGGTGAATCAACGCAATCCAGCCAGCTGTATCGACAAAAACGGACCTTTTTGTTGTCATCTCTTTTCTGTCCCATAAAGATAATGGTCATGTTGGTGAGCAAAGTCACCCGGGAGTTCCGTGATTATCGGGTGAAGCCATTCATTTAAAGTTAAAAAAGGGTCGGATTCAAAATCCGGCTTTTTTTTCATTTTCCAATCTGGAATTACAATTACTTTCGTCCCTTCCGGGATTGATTTTCCTTTTTCTAAAACGACCACATCACCTTTGACAATCCCTTTATAGACACTGTCGATCATTTACAGGACACCCCTTTCTGGCAAACTGTATCTTGCAACAAACCCGTTATTCAATCTCAATCTTTAACTCTATGATAACACCTGGCGGTAAAATTGTGAAGCTGAAAACAACGATCCACCCAACATAAACATGCCGCTATTCCACAGCATGATTCCGCAGATCTTTTCCAGTCCCGCCGGGGTCCGCGCTTCGCCCCGGGCCACCAGCGCGGGCCGGGCGTTGGAAGCGCGCGCCAGGCCCCAGCCGTCCGCAAACAGCACCCGGGCGCCGTCCACGGAAATAACTCCGTATTCCCGGGAGAATTTCTCCGCCAGCTCCGCCACCACGGCAAACTTATCGCGGTCGGCACAGGGGATTCTGGTATCGGCGGTGGAATAATATCTTGGGATGTCTGCGAGGAGTCGCGACAAGGTCTTTTCCGCCCGGGAGAGAATCCTTAACAGCCGCCCCATAGGAACCAAGCCGGCTCAATTCAAGGCCACCTCAAGTATTTTTTCAGATTCCTCATGTTTTTGGACACGCAGATTTAAAGCTTCAAGACAGCCTATAATAGCCTCTTTAATATTTTCAAGGGCTTCTTCTTCTGTGTCTCCTTGTGAATGGCAACCGGGCAGAATAGGGCAACTTACGTTAAACCCTCCATCTTCAGGATCCGGCCTAAGAATTACCTTGAATAACATGGTGTATTTCTCCTTTTTTTAGATTTATCGTCTTTTTTATTTTACTGAAGAGATTTACCAACTGCTCTTTTAATGATAGACTGCGCCTCTTCCAATGTGTCGGCGGCAAACACCTCTTCCATGACGACGTCTAAGAATTCCGGATTGGTCACCTGCTGAACTTTTTCCCTTATTTCGTCAGCGTCGGCGTTAAACCTGCGCGTCATGAATTTGCAAATACCTTCAATCTTTCCTTTTTCATGCCAACTGGTGGTAATTTGCATGATTATATCAGCCTCCCTTTGGTCTATTCTGCCCAGTTCCTGGGATAATTGTTCTTCTTCCTGGCGGCTTAATTTCAGGTAGGCTTCGAAAAAACCAGCAATCAGTTCCATCCGCGCGGGATCACATTTTAATCTGGTCAGCATACGTAAAAACTCCAGTTTTACCCGCACCTTTTCTTCTTGGCGATAGCCCATCTTGCTTAAGAGCGCAGCTGCCACCGGGTTGTTATGGTGGATATATTCCCGCCAGAAGAGTTTTTTTAATTCCAGTTTAAAGAAGCGAAAACAGAGTACGTCCTGGTTTGGATTCACCGGCAACTGCTCCTGTTTTTTTAATTCCAGTTTACACTGGAAGAGCAAGGTTGGCAATCCTTTTTTACCTTTTTCGGAGAATCCCAAATTTTTTCACCGAATATAGGGTTCTCCTGATGATAAAAACTCAGGATGATATAAAACCATATTGCCTAAACCTGCCCCTTTTTGAGATATATCAGCTATGTAAAAACCAAAGCTGGCAACAAGGTTTTCATAATCAATATCAGCAAGATTGACCACTTAATAAAATCAATCTAGTCCGTCTTTTGTAAGGTATTTCGAAATATAACTCATGACTGATAATAAATCTCTTTCTATTGATGGTTCAATTTTGCGTCCGCCAAGATGTTTATGATGAGGATAAGTATTTATTTTCTTATGATGAGGCGCATTATCCCATCCAATTACTAAATCCCCATCAGTAGTAAGCCAATAATAACTATAGCGTGTTAAGCCCTTTTCTGGATTAGCAGATTCTGCCACCCGTAATGTGCTGCGGTCAATCAAAGTAAAAATAGCTTTAAAATAAAAAGAGGTTTCAGTTTCGTTTAGCTCTACAATAGAAATATTTTTTATTAAATGACCAAATTCAGCGGTGAGTTGGGCTAATAATTCTGAAATATCCTTCATTTGCCTTCACCAAGGAAAAAACAATAAGTATCTAATATAGCTTTTGATTCTTTGGACACATCATACCAAAAACCCCATTCCACATAGTCCTCATGGTGTTCCAGAGAAGCTTTCTCAGGGAATCCCTTCTCAAATTGCTCAAAAGTACATTTATATTTAGCTTCAAATTCACTTAACCTAGCCCTAGCTTGTTTAAGCTTCTTTTGGACAATAGCCATGCGTAATTTTACCGAGGTAACTACACTGGTTAAAATAATTTTCCGCTCCTGGAAGGGAAGTTCAGTTAAAACAAAAGGAACACGTTTTTCTATAGACTCCATATCCATCACCTCTAATTTTGGTTTAACAGTTAAATGACCCTATCCATATTGTATCCCATTTTAGAATGCGCGGCTATATAAAATGACCACCGATATACCAAGTCAACCCTTATAACGCCGTCATCGGGAAAATATCCGATATTTAACACCATAAATGCTAACTAACAAAAGGTCATAAAATTTTCTTAACAATTTTTATAACCATTCCTTTCCAGGCACAAAACATCATGAAAACATTTCTTTCAGACTTATCAAAATCAGGGCCTGGGAGCACTTCACTTCCACGTCCTGATCAGCTTTAAACTTACGCATTATATTTTTAGCTTGCGGCTCGCAATGACAAAGGAGTAATTTTCAGGTTAGCCAAACCCAAAAAGAAACCACAGGAATTTGCTCATCCATACCGCTTGCGGCAAATCACCAATGCACCCCAATCCTTTTAAGCCGTTTGTCCGCCAGACGCCTTTTGCCCTCTCAGGGTTTTTAACAGCGGCCAAACCGCCGCCGCCCGGGGATAAACAACAATGGAGTATTCCCGAATGCGCAAGCCCTGTTTTTTCGCCCTCACCACAAACATTCCGCCATAAGATTTCTAAGAGTTCCACGTTTTACATTTTTACCTTTATGAACTGGACGCGTTGATTTAAAGCTTCAAGGCAGCCTATAATAGCCTCTTTAATATTTTCAAGGGCTTCTTCTTCTGTGTCTCCTTTTTTTAGATTTATCGTCTTTTTTATTTTATTGAGCGTAATAATATTATTTCGTTTACTCCGGTTAACCTTCAAATTTTTTCTACCAAACTTCCTTCCCCAAACAGGTCGGCCGTGCTTTTGACCAGGTCGTCCCGGATGAATTCCGTGCTGCCGTAACTCACCTGGGCTGTTTCGGCCAGGTTGTCGTCATACAGGGCGTTTAAAAGGTTGAGCAGAGGCTTTTTCGATAAGTGAAACAGCCTTTTAATCAGCTCATCCATTTTGATCGCGGTAGTTTCGGTATTCATTGCCTTAAGCTGCCTAAAAACTAACCTGCCTGTATTTTATCACGAAGGGCAAGGAAATTCCGCTTCTATTTTTATGGCTATCCAGTTAGCTAAAGACAAGCGTCACTGGCCCGGCAGTTACACAATCCTGGAAGCGAGGCGGTTGAAAAGCTCAGGCTCCCAAAAGCGGCGATTAAAGGGGAAGCCCGGCATCATCCTGCCATAGGCAGGTAAGCCCAAACAAGCTTCAAGCGCAAGGAAGGGAACAGGTGGTGTCGGGTGGCAGATTAGCCCGTAGTAGTGACTAACCCTCAGCCAGTGAAGGCTGGCAACAGACCGGATGATAAAACTGAGGGGACGCTGCACTGTACCCACTTTTATGCCGGGCTTAAACGGACTCGATTCCTAAAGCAAAACAAATTGCCGGAACAGATTCAGCCATCTTTTCGGTTGAAAGTGTTGTGATTAACTCTCCCAATTTAGCTTTCGAAACTGTCTGGATGTGATCGAAGTTCACTGCGCAGGTATAAGGCATCCCGTCTTCCGGACCAATTACGATTTCTGAAGGAATATCCCGGATGTTAGATGTTATGGGAGCAATAGTGACTTCGTTAAGAAAAGAGATGGCCGAATTACGGGTCAAAATTAAAACAGGACGTTTTTTGTCCGGGGGTCTGAAAGAATACTGCCTTACCTCCCCACGCCTCATCTGTTTCCTCATTCCTGTTCAGGTTCCCAAATATCAAATTCTGCTGGTTCAACAGGTTTTTTGGTATAACCTTCCCGGTGCCTACGTTCTAGGAGTGTGATTTTTTGTTGTTTAAGAGCAAGCTCCAGTGCATTTCGTATAAATGCCGAGCGCGTTATCCCAAGTTGTTGCATTGCTCGGTCTACTTCTGCCAACAACGGTTCGTCAATGGTAATCTGAATAGTACGCATTTAACTGCTACCACCTTTTTCATATGGATTTCAATAAACATAGTACTACATATAATTATAGGTGTCAATAGCAAGTCCTGATAAGCATTTTGCTTTGTAAACTTTTTTGGCTTTTTAGTCATTGGCCAGGCATTCTCAATGTAAAGATTCTTCGTTCTTCCGATAGGAGGATCCGAAGACCTTGCGTATCCGGACATGACCCTTGACTAATGAGCAAATAATTCCGTACCGTTTGGCCGGACATAATTTCTTTAAGGTGCTTCGGTCTTTTTCAAACCCCCCATTGGTCATTTCCC
>DMDI01000169.1 GCA_003445555.1 Desulfotomaculum sp.
CCTCCAACTTCCAACTTCCAATTACTAATTGGAGGTGCATTCAGTGGCTAAACTATGGGGCGGTCGTTTTCAAAAGAAAACCAATCAGCTAATGGAAGATTTTCACTCTTCTCTTTCTTTTGACCAAAAACTCTATAAATACGACCTTCTTGGCAGCATGGCTCACGCGCGCATGTTAGGACAACAAAAAATAATTTCACCGGCCGAAGCCGAAAAAATAGTCAAGGGACTTGAAGAGCTATTAACCGGACTTGAGGCCGGGCACATTGAACTGCCTCAAGAGGCAGAGGATATTCACTCCTGTCTTGAGGAGCTTTTAACGGCCAAAGTAGGGCCGGCAGGAAAAATGCTGCATACTGCCCGCAGCCGGAACGATCAGGTAGCCTTGGATTTACGGATGTATTTAAAGGATGAAATAAAAGAAATAAGGCAGCTTTTAAATGATTTAATCCGTACTCTTTTGGAAACAGCCGAAAAACATTTAGATACCATAATGCCCGGCTACACCCATTTACAAAGGGCTCAACCGGTTACCCTGGCGCATCATCTTTTAGCCTATGTTCAAATGTTTGAGCGTGACCGGGGCAGACTGGAGGATTGCTACCGCCGCACTGACGTAATGCCTTTGGGGGCGGGAGCGCTGGCCGGCACCACCTTTCCCGTGGAACCAAAAATTGTGGCGGCTGAACTGGGTTTTTCCGCCCTGGCCAAAAACAGTCTGGATGCGGTAAGCGACCGGGATTTTGTGGTTGAGTTTGCCGCCGCGGCGGCCTTAATTATGATTCACTTAAGCCGTTTTTGCGAGGAAATTATCCTTTGGTCAACGGCCGAATTTGCTTTTATTGAATTAGATGATGCTTTTGCTACGGGCAGCAGTATGATGCCCCAGAAAAAAAATCCGGATGCCGCCGAATTAATCCGCGGTAAAACCGGGCGGGTGTTTGGTTCTTTAATTAGTCTTCTTACCATGCTAAAAGGACTGCCGTTGGCATATAATAAAGATTTGCAGGAAGATAAAGAAGCCTTGTTTGATGTGGCGGATACCTTAAAAAAGAGTTTACTTGTTTTTCGCCCAATGCTGGCCACTATCAAATAAAAAAGGAAAATTTGGCTTTAGCTGCCCGGGGTGGCTTTACCAACGCCACTGATCTGGCTGATTACCTGGTTCAAAAAGGCATTCCCTTTAGGGAGGCCCACCAACTGGTGAGTAAAATAGTCTATGACTGCCTGAAGTTAAATAAGACACTAGAGGACCTTTCCCTGAAGGAGTACAAAAAACATTCTCCTTTTATTAATGAAGACGTTTACGCGGCCATAAACATCCAGCATTGCGTTGCCGCCCGTCAGATATTGGGGGGACCGGCCCCGGCAAGTGTCCTGGAGGTAATCCGGCAGGCTAAAGAAAAGCTTGACCCCTGAGCATAAAAATTTTCTTGACATATTTCGACCGGTTCTTGTATACTAAAGGCTAATTTGGTGGTTAGTGATGAGTCGTTATAGAGACCTCTGACCTCAAAAAGAGGAAGGGGCTTTTCTTTTAGGTTTTGGTAGAATAAACTTTTTAGATAGGAGATAAGTAAATGGGCTTGATAATTTATTTGGACGGAAAGTTTGTTCCGGAAGAAGAAGCGGTAGTATCTGTTTTTGACCACGGGCTTTTATATGGCGATGGGGTGTTTGAAGGAATCAGGGCCTATAATAACCGGGTATTTAAGTTAACTGAACATATAAACCGTCTTTATGACTCGGCCCGTACCATCGGCCTGGAAATTCCCCTTGAGCCAAAAGGAATGCATGAGGTAGTCACCGAAACCTGCCGGCGCAATAACTTGAAAAATGGTTATATCCGGCTGGTGGTAACCCGGGGGATAGGAAATTTAGGCTTGGACCCCCGTAAATGCCTTAGGCCAACAATTTTTTGTATTAGCGATTCTATTCAACTGTATCCTGAGGAGCTTTACCAGAAAGGTTTGACTTTAATCACCCTNNTTTTTTGTATTAGCGTTTCTATTCAACTGTCTCCTGAGGAGCTTCCCCAGAAAGGTTTGACTTTAATCCCCGTGGCTACCCGCCGGAATCTTTCTGAGGCCATTAATCCCAGGGTAAAGTCGTTAAATTATCTGAACAGTATTCTGGCTAAAATAGAAGCCAATCTTTTTAACGTGCCGGAAGCGGTAATGCTTAACCAGGAAGGATACGTGGCCGAGGCTTCGGGAGATAATATCTTTATCGTAAAAGACGGTATTCTAATTACTCCACCCTCTTACGCCGGTATTTTAGAAGGGGTTACCAGGAATACGGTTATAGAACTGGCCCGCTCGAAAGGAATAAAAGTTAAAGAAAGTTTATTTACCCGTCACGATATATACAACGCTACGGAATGTTTTCTTACCGGTACCGCGGCCGAAGTTATTCCGGCCGTTAAGTTAGACGGCCGGTTGATTGGAAACGGTTATCCGGGAGAAATAACCAAAGAATTAATTACGGCTTTCCGGCAATTAACCCAAACACAGGGAGCTTTAATTTTTCCTGAATAATATATATAATTGAAAGAAGGGTCTTGTTTTGCGCAGCGACGCGATTAAAAAGGGGCTGGAAAAAGCCCCCCATCGTTCTTTATTGAAAGCTTTAGGCTTTATAAATGAAGAATTTAACCGGCCCATGATAGGGGTGGTAAATTCTTTTAATGAAATTGTACCGGGTCATATTCATTTAAATGATATAACGGCGGCCGTTGCCGCCGGCATCAGGATGGCGGGTGGCGTACCCGTTGTTTTTCCCAGCATTGCCGTATGCGACGGAATTGCCATGAACCATAAGGGCATGAAGTACTCCCTGGCCAGCCGGGAATTAATTGCCGATTCAATTGAAGTTATGGCTGAAGCCCACCAGTTTGACGGTTTGGTTTTGGTAACCGCCTGTGATAAAATCGTACCGGGTATGTTAATGGCCGCGGCCAGACATGATTTACCTTCCATTGTTATAAGTGGCGGCCCTATGCTGGCCGGTTGCGACCAGGGCAACCGCATATCCTTGAGTAACCTGTTTGAGGCCGTGGGTGCCGTTAGGGCCGGAAAGATGACGGTTGAAAAATTAACCGCCTTAGAGGAAGAGGCCTGTCCCGGCTGCGGTTCTTGTGCCGGCATGTTTACGGCTAACTCCATGAATTGTCTTACCGAAGCTTTAGGTTTGGCCCTTCCCGGAAACGGAACTATCCCGGCCGTAACCGCGGCCAGGCGCAGGCTGGCTAAATTAGCCGGCCTTAGAAGTGTGACGTTGGTTTCCGAGGACTTAAAACCCTCCCGTATTCTTACCCTGGCGGCTTTTAAAAACGCCCTGGCTTTGGATATGGCGCTAGGCTGTTCTACCAATACAGTTTTGCATTTACCGGCCATTGCCCGGGAATTGCAAATAGAAATTAATTTAGATTTAATAAACGAGATTAGCGCGCGGACGCCTAACTTATGTAAATTGAGTCCCGTAGGTCCATTTTTCTTGCAGGACCTTGATGAGGCCGGGGGAATTCCCGCCGTACTTGCTCAGTTAAGGCATTTAAACCTCCTGCACTTGGATGCCTTAACGGTTACGGGAGCCAGTCTGGGAGAAATTACTCAGAACCGGCAAATAAAAAGGCCGGAGGTAATTAGAAGTTACGATCAGCCCTATAGTTCCACCGGAGGGATAGCTATCTTAAAGGGCAACCTGGCTCCGGAGGGGGCGGTGGTCAAAAAAGCCGGGGTTGCTCCTGAAATGTATATCCATAAGGGTCCGGCAAGGGTATTTAATTCGGAGGAAGAAGCCGTAGAGGCAATAAACGAGGGCCGGATTAGCAAAGGGGACGTTATCGTTATTCGTTACGAAGGTCCGCGAGGGGGCCCGGGAATGCGGGAAATGCTTACCCCCACCGCCGCCATAGCGGGGATGGGCCTGGATAAAGAAGTGGCCTTACTTACTGACGGGCGTTTTTCAGGAGCTACCCGTGGCGCTTGTATAGGCCATATTTCTCCCGAAGCCGCGGCAGGGGGTCCAATCGCCATCGTCAAAGAGGACGATATAATTAGCCTTGACTTAAATGCCAATAAGCTAGAAATTTTGCTTACCGGGGAAGAAATTGAAAGGCGTCTTAAAAGCTGGCAGCCCCCTTGTAGGAAAGAAGTTTTAAAAGGCTATTTAGCCCGCTACGCGCGTCAGGTGAGTTCGGCCAGTAAGGGGGCAATATTAGAGGTTAGAGGTTAGAGGTTAATTGAAGGTTTATTATAACCAGGATGCTAACCTGGAAATTCTAAAAAATATAACTATTGTCATACTGGGGTAATGATCTTACCACTTTATCTATCTAACTTCCAACTTCCAGATGTAGGTTAATCGTCCCGATTGATGTAGGTTTTTCATAATTTACTCAAGAGCCGTAGGGGCGTATGGCCATACGCCCCTACCCTTAAACACAATGAGGTGAAGGTAATTGCGAAAATCCGGAGGAGAAATTTTAATTGACAGCATACTTAAAGAAGGAGTAGACACCATTTTTGGCTACCCCGGCGGGGCGGTATTGCCAATTTACGACGCCCTTTACGAATCTAATATCCGGCATATTTTAACCAGACACGAACAAGGGGCAGCCCACGCGGCAGACGGCTACGCCCGGGCCTCCGGACGGCCGGGTGTCTGCCTGGCTACTTCCGGTCCCGGGGCCACCAATCTAGTCACCGGTATTGCCAATGCTTACATGGATTCGGTGCCCCTGGTTGCTTTTACCGGCCAGGTGGCTACTTCTGTTTTAGGCAAAGACTCGTTTCAAGAAGCTGATATTACCGGTATAACTATGCCCATTACCAAGCATAGTTATCTGGTCAAAGATATACGGGATATTGCCCGGGTAGTTAAAGAAGCTTTTTACATTGCTACGACGGGACGGCCCGGGCCAGTATTGGTAGATATTCCTAAAGATATTTCCGGTGCCCGGGTGGATTATGAGAATCCCGGGCCGGTAAGCTTAAGGGGCTACCGGCCAGAACAACTGCCTTCTTCCCGGCGCTTAAAGGAAGCGGCAGACTTGATGGCGGCCGCCAAGCGGCCCGTTATTTACGCCGGGGGAGGAGTGGTAAGTTCCGGAGCGTACCGGGAGTTGCTTCATCTGGCAGAATTAATTTTAGCCCCGGTAACTACTACCCTTATGGGTTTGGGTTGTTTTCCGGGAGACCATCCTCTCTCGCTAGGAATGCTCGGCATGCACGGCAGTAGGTACGCTAATTACGCCATTTGTGAATGCGACCTTTTAATTGCCCTGGGGGTTCGTTTTGACGACCGCGTAACGGGCAAAATAGCGGAGTTTGCCCCTAGAGCGAAAATTATTCATCTGGATATTGACGCCGCAGAAATAGGAAAAAATGTCCGCGTTGACGTTCCCCTGGTAGGGGACGTAAAGGAAGTAATAAATTTATTGGTCAGTAACCTGAAAGCTAAATTACCCGGGGCCTGGCAAGAACAAATATACCTTTGGAAAAAAGAGTTTCCTGTTTATTATGAAGAAAATGGGCATTTAAAACCACAGCAGGTAATCCAAGAAATTTATAATATAACTAAAGGTAAAGCTATAATTACTACGGAAGTGGGCCAGCACCAGATGTGGACAACACAGTATTATAATTTTACCCGGCCGCGTTCCTTTATTTCCTCCGGCGGCTTAGGCACCATGGGATTTGGCTTACCGGCGGCTATTGGAGCTCAAGTTGCCTGTCCGGAGGCAGTAGTTTTTAACATTGCCGGGGACGGAAGCATTCAAATGAACATTCAAGAACTGGCTACCGCCGATAATTATAATATACCCGTTAAAATTGCCATTATTAACAACGGTTATTTAGGCATGGTGCGGCAATGGCAGGAATTCTTTTATAACCGCCGTTATTCGTTTACCGAATTGGTAAATCCGGACTTTGTTAAGCTGGCTGAAGCATATGGAGCCGTTGGGATAAGGGTAACCAGGCCTAAAGAGGTAACCGTTGCTTTAAAGAAAGCTATGGCGGTGGAAAAGCCGGTGGTAATAGACTTTGTTGTGGAACGGGAAGAAAATGTTTTACCTATGGTGCCGCCCGGTGAAGCCTTGGGTAAAATGTTAGGGTAATTGTAACTGTGCTCGTAGGGGCGTTAAATTTAACGCCCCTACAAACTGAGAACCGAGTGCTGCCGATCGAAGAAAGGGATACTAATTATGTATCATACCCTTACTGTTTTAGTGGCCAACAGTCCCGGCGTCCTTTACCGGGTAGTTGGTTTATTCAGCCGGCGGGGTTTTAACATAGACAGCTTAGCCGTTGGCCAAACGGAAAATGAAAATGTTTCCCGGATGACCATTGTGGTGGAAGGCGATGCTTTAATTTTAGAACAAGTAACTAAGCAACTCCGGAAACTTATAGACGTGATTAAAGTTAGTAATATTACGGCCGAAGAATTTGTGGCCCGGGAATTAGTTTTAGCTAAAGTCACCGCCAATCCCGCCCAGCGAGGGGAAATTATGCAGATAGCCGATATTTTTCGGGCGCGTATTGTTGATTTAGGCAGACGAACCCTTACCCTGGAATGTACCGGCGATGAAGCAAAAATTAAAGCCTTTGAAGAATCACTACGGCCTTACGGAATAAAAGAGCTTGTGCGTACGGGTAAAATTGCCCTGCTCCGTGGTTCTAAATATGCCGGGGTAAATAATATTAAAGAGGAGGCCCTGTAATTCGAGGTTCGAGGTTCGAGGTTGGAGGTTGGAGGTTTTTAAACGAATTTCAAAGAAAGGGACAGGGGGGTACGTATATTGAAGGTTTATTATGACCAGGATGCTGACCTGGAAATTCTAAAAAACAAAACTATTGCTATACTGGGGTATGGAAGTCAAGGCCATGCCCAGGCCCAAAACCTAAACGACAGTGGCCTTAAGGTAATAGTAGGGCTGCTTGAAACAAGTCCTGGCCGGAATCAGGCCCAAAAGGACGGGTTGAAAGTTACTACCCTGCACGAGGCCTCAAGCCAGGCGGATATTATTCAAATGCTCGTCCCCGACGAGGTGCAGCCAGGAGTTTACCGGGAAAACGTAAAAGGGCACTTAAAGGCAGGCAAAGCCCTAATGTTTTCCCACGGATTTAATATTCACTTTGGGCAAATTATTCCTCCGCCCGAGGTAGATGTATTTATGGTAGCCCCTAAAAGTCCGGGACACCTTTTGCGGCGCATGTATAAAGAAGGCCTGGGTACACCGGCGCTTATTGCCGTGCAGCAGGATATGAGCGGTCAGGCCAAGGAAATGGCCTTAGCTTACGCCAAGGGAATTGGCTGTACGCGCGCCGGGGTTTTTGAAACTACCTTTAAGGAAGAAACGGAAACCGATTTATTTGGCGAACAGGCAGTGCTTTGCGGAGGGGTCAGCGAATTAATTAAAGCCGGATTTGACACCCTGGTTGAGGCGGGCTACGCCCCAGAGATTGCCTATTTCGAATGTTTACACGAGCTAAAGCTTATTGTTGACTTGATTAACGAAGGTGGTTTGAGCTGGATGCGTTATTCAGTTAGCAATACCGCCGAATACGGTGATTATATGTCCGGGAAGCGAATTATTAATGAGCATACCCGTCAAGAAATGAAAAAAATACTGGCGGAAGTTACTTCAGGAGAATTTGCCCGGCAGTGGATTTTAGAAAATCAGGCTAACCGGCCTATGTTTAACGCCCCCCGCCGCCAGGAAGCAAACCATTTAATCGAAAAAGTAGGCGCCGAATTACGTAAAATGATGCCCTGGCTTAATAGAGGTTAGAGGTTCGATTTTCTAGGTTCGAATTGTAGGGGCGTTAAATTTAACGCCCCTACTGCCGGTAATGATTTTACCGCCTTTTTTCTAACTTCGAACTTCCAACTTCTAACTTCCAACTTCTAACATGGGGGGTTGTGTTTTGGAAGTTACTGCCGCTCAAGCGCTTGTTCAGGCTTTAGAGCAAGAAAATATACCCATAGTATTTGGTTACCCCGGAGGATCTACTCTCCCGGTTTATGATGTTCTTGCTTCCTCGGCGATAAAGCACGTTTTAGTAAGACATGAACAGGGAGCGGTTTTTGCCGCCAACGGTTACGCGCGGGCTACCGGACGGGTAGGAGTGTGTATTGCTACCTCCGGCCCGGGAGCTACAAATCTGGTTACGGGAATTGCTGACGCTTACATGGATTCCGTTCCTTTAGTAATTTTTACCGGCCAGGTGCCAACCACCCAGGTAGGTACGGACGCCTTTCAAGAGGTAGATATTACGGGTATCACGGTACCCATTACCAAACACAACTATCTGGTTAAGGACCATAGAAAATTGCTTCAAACGATTAAAAATGCTTTTTATATTGCCGCTACGGGCCGGCCCGGACCGGTACTTATTGACATGCCCCAGGACATGTTAAAAAATAAAATAAGCTTCCGTTACCCCAAAAATGTTTCCCTGCAAAGCTACAAGCCTGTTCTGGAGGGTCATTTTGGTAAAATTAATGAAGCGGCGCGCCTGATTAATAAATCCCGCCGTCCCGTTATATATGCCGGAGGGGGTATTTTAATTTCTCAAGCCTGCGAAGAACTAAAACAGTTGGCTGAGGTTATTTCTGCTCCGGTAACCAATACCTTCCGGGGACTCTCTTGTTTTTCCGGTGAGCACCCTCTTTTTTTAGGCATGTTAGGCTTACACGGAACGCGCTACGCTAATCTGGCGGTTACCGAATGTGATTTGTTGATTGCTTTAGGGGTGCGTTTTGACGA
This sequence comes from Desulfotomaculum sp., assembly GCA_003445555.1. Classification (GTDB taxonomy): domain Bacteria; phylum Bacillota; class Desulfotomaculia; order Desulfotomaculales; family Nap2-2B; genus SCADC1-2-3. The sequence continues at coordinate 8,774 of DMDI01000169.1, forward strand.
CCGGGTAACAGGCAAAGTAGCCACTTTTGCCCCTGAGGCCAAGATTATTCACGTGGATATAGACCCGGCAGAAATAGGTAAAAACGTCCGTATCCAGGTACCTATTGTTGGTGATGTTAAGGTTGTCCTGCAAGCCTTATTGCCTTTGCTTAAAAAAACAGACCGGGCCGCTTGGCTACAACGGATTGAGGAGTTAAAGAAACTATATCCTTTATTTTATCACCAGGAAAATGTTTTAAAACCCCAATTTGTACTGGAAGAATTATTCCGTTTGACTGATGGAGAAGCTGTAATAGCCACTGATGTAGGTCAACACCAAATGTGGACGGCCCAGTATTACCGGTTTAAAAAGCCAGGGGCAATTATCTCTTCGGGCGGCCTGGGGGCGATGGGTTTTGGTTTGCCTGCCGCCATTGGAGCCCAGCTTGGTTTACCGGGAGAGAAAGTTATTTTAGTTACCGGAGACGGCAGTTTTCAAATGACTATGCCTGAATTAGCCACCATGGTGGAGCAAAAATTACCGTTAAAAATTTTTATTTTAAATAACCGGGCTTTAGGGATGGTGCGCCAACTACAGGAGTTTTATTATGATAAACGTTACTTTGGGGTAAATTTTGAGTTTGTTCCTGACTTTGTGGTTTTGGCCAGAGCGTACGGAATTCCAGGCTATAATATCAGCACCCCGGATGAATTAACGCAGCGGCTGCCTGAGGTATTAAACACGCCGGGCCCGGTACTGGTCAACTGCTTGATTGACCCCCTGGAGAATGTCTTGCCCATGGCCTTAAGCGGACAAATGACCGGATGAGCGGGCGAATGACCGGGTAAGGGATGTATGTCTTATATTAACCCGAATATAACGCAAGATGGGGTAAAGGGTAAACGGGCGAATGACCGGATAAGGGATGTAGGGGCGTTAAATTTAACGCCCCCTGGAAGCAGGAAAAACAGGAGAAGTAGGAGAAGTAAATTTTTTATTATTAGGAAACTTTTTAATTTAAATGTTAAATGGCGGTGAAATAACAAATGCGAGTTTATATTTTCGATACAACCTTACGTGACGGAGAACAGTCTCCCGGCGTTAGCCTTAACGTTAAAGAAAAGCTTCAAATCGCCAGACAGCTGGCTAAACTAGAGGTAGATGTACTTGAGGCCGGCTTCCCCTTTGTTTCGCCCGGTGATTTTGAAGCGGTAAAAATAATTTCCCGGGAAGTAAAGGGGGTTACGGTAGCCGGACTGGCCAGGACGAATTTTAACGATATTGATCAAGCATGGGAAGCCCTGCGGGAAGCAGAACAGCCTAGAATTCATACTTTTATTGCCACTTCACCTATTCACCTTCAATATAAACTAAGAATGACGCCGGAACAGGTGATTGAAGCAACAGTAGCGGCCGTAAAACGGGCTAAAAGTTATACCTCCGACGTGGAATTTTCCGCCGAAGACGCCTCACGTTCCGATTTAAATTTTTTATGTCAAGTACTCGAAGCGGCTATTGCTGCCGGGGCTACCGTAATAAATGTTCCGGATACGGTAGGTTACGCTACGCCAAATGAATTTGCCCGGTTTATCGGCGAAATCAGGCAACGGGTAAAAGGAATGGAAAAAGTTATTTTAAGTGTACATTGCCATAATGATTTGGGATTAGCCGTATCCAATTCTTTGGCCGCCGTAATGGCCGGGGCACAGCAAGTCGAAGGGGCAATTAACGGGATTGGGGAAAGAGCCGGCAACGCAGCCATAGAAGAGATTGTAATGGCCTTACGTACCCGGCGCGATATTTTTCAGAGGGAAACGAACATCCGTACGGAAGAGATTTACCGGACCAGCCGTTTAGTAGCTAATTTGACGGGAATGAATGTCCAGCACAATAAAGCCATAGTAGGTAAAAATGCTTTTGCTCACGAATCAGGAATCCATCAGGACGGGGTAATAAAAGAACCAACTACTTATGAAATTATGCGTCCGGAAATGGTGGGGGTAAGCCATAGCGACTTAGTCCTGGGCAAACATTCCGGTCGTCACGCCTTCCGGTTGCGCCTAATGGAATTAGGTTACACTCTTGACCCGGAGGAGTTAAATACTGCCTTTGAAAGATTTAAAGCCCTGGCCGACCGGAAGAAGGGAATAACAGACCGTGACCTTGAGGCTATTGTAGAAGAAGAACTCCGTCTAATACCGGCTAAATACAATTTGGCCTACTTGCATATTTCCAGTGGAACCACCATAATACCCACGGCTACAATAGGCCTGCAAATAGGAGAAGAGGTTCGGGAGGAAGCCGCCTGCGGCAATGGACCGGTTGACGCTATATGTAAGGCAATTGACAAAATAACCGGTTATTCTTGCACCCTGCTAACGTGGGGGATAAATGCCGTGACCGAAGGCAAAGATGCTATTGGTGAAGTAACCTTAATGGTTACTAGTGAGCATAATAAAAAAACCTATACCGGAAGAGGGATCAGTACCGATGTTTTAGAGGCCAGTGCCCGGGCATATACAAACGCGGTAAACAAACTAATTTGGGAATTAGGTGAAGGCAATCTCCCTAAAAACTAGTTATTCATATTATAAAGAAAGGAGGAAGTATATTGGGGTAATGTTTGGTACTGACGGGGTACGGGGGGTAGCCAACCAGGAATTAACTTCAGAACTGGCCTTAAAACTGGGGCGGGCAGGAGCATTCGCCCTTTGCCATAATATACCTGGAAGACATCTGGTTATCGGCCGCGATACCCGGGCCTCGGGAGATATGCTGGAAGCAGCTTTAATTGCCGGAATTTGCTCGGCGGGGGTAAATGTTCTGAAAGCAGGAGTAGTACCTACCCCCGCGGTGGCTTATCTTTGCCGGGCCTTAGGAGCAATGGGGGGTATAGTTATTTCGGCTTCGCATAACCCGGTCATTGACAACGGTATAAAATTTTTTGATGCCCGCGGCTTTAAACTAACTGACGAAAAAGAAGAGGAAATTGAGCGGCTTATGTATGCCGAAGCAAATAAAATTCCTGTTCCTGTAGCCGGTGAAATAGGACGGGTGTATGAAGCAGAAGATGCCGCGGAACGCTATATAAATTTTTTAAAAGACGCGGCGCCCGTTGATTTAACCGGCTTAAGAATTGTGGTTGACGGAGCTAACGGAGCAGCCAGTCAAATTGCCCCCGGGCTGCTGCTTGAGTTGGGGGCGGAAGTGGTTCCAATTTATTGCAACCCTAACGGAGTAAATATTAACGCTGTTTGCGGTTCGACCTATCCGGCCTCTTTGCAGGATAAAGTAATTGCCTGTGAAGCTGATTTAGGACTGGCTTATGACGGGGACGCAGACCGGCTGATTGCGGTAGATGAAACAGGGGAAATAGTAGACGGAGACCAGATTATGGTTATTTGCGCTAATCAGATGCACAAAAGGGGAGTTCTGGCCAAAAATACGGTGGTAGTAACGGTTATGAGCAACCTGGGACTGCACCTGGCCCTGAAAAAAAACCAGCTCAAGGTGATTGAAACTAAAGTAGGCGACCGGTACGTACTGGAGGAGTTGCTTCGTTGTGGGGCCAATTTTGGCGGGGAGCAAAGCGGTCACATTATTTTCCTTAATCATAGTCCAACGGGTGACGGTATTTTAACTTCTTTAAAATTGTTAAACGAAGTTAAGGAAAACGGCGCTTCCTTAAAGGAGTTGGCGGCCCAAATGGAACGCCTGCCTCAGATACTGGAAAATGTACCGGTAAGAAATAAGCAACAGGTAATGGCCAGCCCGGCCCTGGAAGAAGCTATCCGGCAAAAAGAAAGGTTGCTGGCAGGAAACGGCCGGATTTTAGTGCGGTCGTCCGGCACAGAAGAAGTAGTGAGGATAATGGTTGAAGGGAGGAATATTATGCAGTTGCGGGAAATTGTGCGTGA
>DMDI01000271.1 GCA_003445555.1 Desulfotomaculum sp.
TCTTTACCCTGTTCTTTAAACTGCTGCACCTGGTCCTTATAAGTAGGAACTCTTTCCAGCCAGCTTAAAGGGATAAACATAGAAAAAAGCAAGTGGAGTTCCGCGTGTTCAAGAATTTTTGACTGCACAAAAACAACACTCTTGGCCGGGTTAATGCCCACGGCCAACCAGTCCGCAATCATCTCCCGGATATTATCTTTTATATTTAAGGTATCGTCATAGGCCGTAGTTAAAGCGTGCCAGTCAGCTGCAAAATAAAAACAGTTGTAGTCATCTTGAAGACGGCTCCAGTTTTCTAATACCTGTAAATGACCAATATGTAGCCGGCCGGTAGGACGCATGCCGCTTAAAATTCTTTCCTTTTCCATTTAATTTTTACCTAGCTCCTTTACGAATTGCAGGCAAGATGCCTGCTCCACTATTAAATTTTTATGTAGGATAAAGCACTGGCTAAGTTTATTAAGACGTGGTAGATTGGGGAAATAATCAAGCCCAGTATTCCACCAATAATTCCGGTAAATAAAAGCACTAAAAGAATAATGGTACCATACATTTCCAAGCTAACCAGCCAGTTTTGTTGCCCTGGCAATAAGCCGGCTAAAATTTTTGAGCCGTCCAACGGAGGAATGGGCAAAAGATTAAATATGGCCAGAATGACATTAATCCGGACAATTTGATTTAGCATATCCATCCCGTAATAAGGCAATTGTCCGGCTAAAAAACCAAGGGCTACCGCCCCTAAAACCGCCAGGGCCATATTGGTAGCCGGCCCGGCCAAGGAGACCAGTAAAAGGCTGCGCTTTACTTCACCGCGTAAATTATAAGGGTTAACCGGCACAGGTTTGGCCCAACCAAAACCCGCCAGGAATAACATGACCAGACCAATAATATCTACGTGCGCTAAAGGGTTTAGGGTCAGCCTTCCCTGGTGGCGTGCCGTTGAATCGCCTAAATAATTGGCTACCCAACCGTGGGCAAACTCGTGAAAGGTAAGGCCAACAATTATCGCCGGAAGCAAAACGGCAATTTGGTATAAGCCAGGTAGCTCAGGCACCAGATACCTCCTTTTCGGACGTCGTATGCCGTATGCCGGATGCCGGGGCATTTTTATGAAGCTCAAAGTATTGTTTTAAAAAAGCCATTTCTTCTTCTAAAGTCTTAATCTGCCCGTCCAGGCGCGACCGCCACAGGGCATTTAACGCTAAACGATATAAAGGACCTGGCCGGTAACCCAGGCTTTTAATATATTTTCCATTAATCACCGGCTTATTCTTTTGTAGAGATAAAAGGGTCAGGCGAAAGCGTTCCTGCATCCATTCCTCACTCAGCATAGCCAGCAATATGGGGTGGGCCTCCGGTGGTAAACTTAAAAGCGCCAGAGCCGGCTCACTTAAATTTACCAAAGGTGACTTTTGTTTAAACAAGGACAAGACTTTGGGTCCGTGCTTCCTGGTAACCATTATCTTCTCTGTCTGGCGCTTGTTTAAATGGTAATGACGGCATAAATTTTCGACCCTTTCATGGGCTGTTTCCGGTTCGACAACCAGCAGCACCATGAAGTAAATAAACCAGGTTTCCCTGGGTACTGAAGCGCCCCATGTTTTTAATAATTTTAGAGTTTCTGGCAGGATAACAAGAACAGATTCCAGGTGACCGGAAAAAACTACCCCCGGAAAAACCTGGGGCCAGACATGCAACTCATTTAAACGGATTAGCATTTTACACACCTCATCTTCTTTTAAGATGTGTTTTAATTCCGTCATGAGCCGCTCGCAAGATACCTGTAATAGCATTTGCCTTTTGACCGCTTCCTGTAAAAACTGTAAGGTCTGGCTTTCTATTTGAAAATCATAACGTTTTTCAAAGCGGACGGCCCGCAAAACACGGGTGGGGTCTTCAATAAAACTTAAGTTGTAAAGAACCCGAATTAAACCCTGCTTCAGGTCATCCTGCCCCCCAAAATAATCAATTAACTCCCCAAAATGTTCTCCCCCTAAGACAACGGCCATGGCGTTAATGGTAAAATCACGCCGGTAAAGGTCCTGATGCAAAGAGGCCTTTTCCACCTGGGGTAGTGCTGCCGGATAAGCGTAAAATTCCAGCCGGGCGGTAGCTACATCTATTTTATTTCCGGCGGGTAAAATTATTTCGGCCGGACCAAATTTTTGGTGAGTACGAACATAATCGGCCTTTAGTAAACCGGCTATGGCCCGGGCAAAGGCAATACCGTCTCCTTCAATTACCAAATCAACGTCAAAATTTATTGCTCCTAAAAGAATATCCCTTACGGTTCCCCCGGCTACGTACACCTGATAACCCATAGCGGTCCCAATTTCTCCTACTTTAACTAAAAGGTCTAATATGGACGGGTTTAAATTTTGGTGCATTAAGGCCTTGATGTTAGGCCGGCGGCAAAGACTCGAATTTCGAATTTCGAATTTCGAATTTCGAATAGGGGCACAGGTATCTCTGCCCATGGTTTCATTAGCGTACCGCCTACTCTCTCCACCATGGAGGGTGCGTAAAATATCACTCCGGGAGATAATACCAATCACCCGGTCGTAGACTACTACCGGTACACGTCCAATATCATGAGCCGTCATAATTTGCTGCACCTGGCTTACCGGTAAATCAGGAGGAACCCAAGTTACGTGAGTGCCCATAAAGCCTTTTACCCTGGCGTGTCCCAGGCCATGGTAGTTGGCTTTTTCTATATCCCGGCGGGAAATTACCCCGACCAAACGGTCTTCGGCAACCACGGGAAAGCCGGTATGGCCATAACGCAACATTAGTCCTCCGGCTTCTTTAATAGTTGTTTCGGGCGTTATGGTTTTTACCGGGCTGGACATAATATCTGCCGCGGTAAGAGAAGGACGTATTTTTTCCTTAATGACGGAAAAAAGTTTTGCCGCCAACTGGTTTACCGTACCCTCTTTAATAATGGCGGAAGCTGCCGTAGGATGACCGCCGCCGCCAAAAAAGGTTATTATTTCCCCGGCGTTTATTTGGGGAACATTGCTTCGCCCCACCAAATAAATCCGGTCTTTCATGGCTGCAATAGTAAAAACAGCTTCGCAGTGTTCTATATCAAGAATCAAGTGGGTGAGCACGGCCAGGTCGGCAATAAATTTTTTTACCTCTGCTTTGGCAATAAGAATACGGCAGCCGGCTAAATGGTGGTATTCGGCCGAAAACAATAAAGTTCTTAACAATGCTTTTTGTTCCCTGGAAAGAGGGCGGCTTAAAAATCCTTTCACTACGTTTAAGTTGGCCCCTTGGGCCAACAAAAAAGCGACCACGCCGGCGTCAAAAGAGGTGGTTCCGTTAAAAGTAAGAGAACCGGTATCACAATAAATACCCAAGGCTAAAATAGTTGCTTCTAAGGCAGTTAAAGGTATTTTTTCTTTTTTTATTCGCTCAACCAGAATAGTAGTAGTTGCCCCAACCGGCTCAAACACTTCCACCGTACCCTGAAAATCACCTTCGGCGGGAGGATGATGGTCATAAATATGGATTTCTATTTCCGGCCGGCTAAGAAGAGCGTCTAATTTATCCGACCACCGGGGCCTTCTGGTGTCTACCAGGATTACCCGGTTAACTTGGGCTAAATTTATTTCTTTTAGTGTATAGGTATTCAGGACATCTTTATATAATGATAAAAACTCTTCTACCTCAGGGGCTAATTTATCCGGCATAACCAGTAAGGCTTCAGGATAAAGCTTTTGAGCCGCCACCATGGAGGCTAGAGCATCTAAGTCAGTATTAACGTGGGTTGTAATTATATCCACCGTTAGTCATTTCCCTTGTTATAAATAAATTGGAAATTGGAAATTGGAAATT
>DMDI01000253.1 GCA_003445555.1 Desulfotomaculum sp.
ATATTACCATTGAACATAACAAAGCGCAAGAAATCTCAGGTGGACGGTTCTTGAAGGCTCGCGGTTTACCCACCCGTAATATTTATTAATTCTTCAGTTGTTAACCCCATTTGGGAAGCAAACCGGTATACGGAAAAACCTTTACTTTTTCTTACCCTTCTTAAGCTTATGATTTATCCACCGTAGCTTTTAAATATGTACCTTGCTCCAGGAAAGAAAGAAAATTACCTTGGGTAAAAGGGTTGTTTTCGTATTCTTCTATTTCTCCCCGGTCGCACAGGGCGGTTAAGTCAGCCTCCCAGGGCAAGACCTCAATGACTTTAAGCCCGGTTTTATTGGCCACCTCATCCACATAACTCGGCCCGAAGGGATGTATTTTTTCCCCGCAGGCAGGACAGTTAAGATAGCTCATATTCTCCACAAAACCCAGGATGGGAATGTTCATCATTTTGGTCATTTTTATGGCTTTTCTTACTACCATTAAGGCTAAATCCTGGGGCGAGGAAACAACAATTACCCCGCTTAAAGGGAGGGACTGCATTACGGTCAAGGGCACATCCCCTGTTCCGGGAGGCAGGTCGACAATTAAATAGTCCAATTTGCCCCAGGCCACATCCTTCCAAAATTGTTTGACGACATTGGCCAGTAAAGGGCCCCGCCAGATTACCGGCTCATCTTCTTCCGGCATAAACAGGTTAATGGAAATAACCATAATTCCCAGTTTGCTTTTTACCGGTAAGATAAGGTCTCCCAGAGGGGTTGGCTGTTCGTATAAACCAAACATCCTGGGAATGCTGGGACCGGTAATATCGGCGTCCAGAATCCCTACGGCCAGGCCTTGTTTTTTTAAACCCACGGCTACCAGGGCACTGACTAAAGATTTTCCTACGCCTCCCTTGCCGCTCATAACGGCAATAACCTGCTTGATTTCGTTAAGTTCATTTTGGGGAATTAAACCAGGCTTAGCTTTTGCCGCGTGCTCCTGGGGCGTTTCCTGGTTATTAACTTTATTATTTTCCAGGTTGTTTTCCATTTGTTCGGGCATGTTTTCCTTCCTTTCCAGTAAATAATTTAAAGTTCATCTTTTATTTTCCGCCAAAGTTTTTCTAAAGCTTGGGTGGTACGGCTTTTCGTGCAGTTAACCAGCGGTTGACCTTTTTGGACTGATTTTATTACTTCTTCATCAAAAGGTATTTTAGCCAAAAGAGCAAGATTTCTCTCCCGGCAAAAACGCGTAATTTCTTGCGTATTTTCTTCATTTAGGTCGTATTTGTTAATACATACGGCCGTTTTTATTTTAAAATGTTCGGTTACCTCCTCTATCCTCTTTAAATCGGAAATGCCGCTTAGGGTGGGCTCGGTAACAATTAAGGCCAGACTTACCCCGGTTAAAGAAGCAATTACCGGGCAGCCAATGCCCGGGGAGCCGTCAATAATAATTTGCCCAATCCCTTGCTTTTGGGCTATTTCTTCCGCCACCCGTCTTATAGCCGTGATTAATTTGCCTGAGGCTTCGGCCACCCCGGTTTTTAAGCGGGCGTGAGAGAGCAGGCCATATGGTGTTTGCGAGAGGTAAAGATGACCGGTTAATTCGTCCTTCAGGGTTACGGCCCCGGCCGGGCAAACCTGAACGCACACCCCGCAGCCTTCACAGCGGTACGGGTTAACCTTAATCTGGTCGTCAATGGCGCAGAAGCGGCAGAACCCGGCGCAAAGACCGCATTTTAGGCAGGCATCCTCCTCTATAACGGCTATTTTTGCCCCCCAAAAATCTTGCTGGGAAATTAACCGGGGGGAGAGCATTAAATGCAGGTTTGGCGCGTCCACGTCGGCATCCACCAAAATCTTATCCGGCGCCAAAACGGCCAAGGAAGAGGTAATAACCGTTTTCCCGGTTCCTCCTTTACCGCTGATAATGGTAAGTTGCTTCATGGCTTGGTCAACCCCCTTTTATTTATCGGTTAATCCCTTTTTTAATTTGCTTTAAGATGACTTGCATTTTTTCTTTTCCTTCCGGATAGGCATAAATTAAAGGAATGCCTTTAGAATAGGCGTAGGCAATCTGCCGGTCAAAGGGAAAGACGGCCAGGATAGGAATATTTTCTTCTTGACAATAGGTTTTTATTTCGGCCAGGTCATCTTCGGCCATCACCCTGTTGACTACCACTCCGGCCGGAATTTTTAATTCTTTAACTATTTCCCGGGCTAATTTTAAATCGGAAAGGCCGAAGGGGGTGGGTTCGGTAACTAAAAGGCAATAATCGCTGCCGCTAATCGCTTCCACCACCGGACAGGAAGTACCGGGAGGGGCATCTATAATCACCACCTGCCTGTCAGCAGGCACGGTGGGATAGCCATTTTTAGGAGTCAAATCTTCCTTTACGGCCCTAACTACGGGTACAGCCAGAGCCTCGCCCGGGTTTAACTTCCCCTGGCGAAAAATAAGTCTTTGCCCGGTAAAGGAGTCTTTAGGCCGGGCAAAGGCTTTATTTGGAGGGAGCACGTCTAAATCTAATAACTGATTTATTTGACCGGTCTGCACTTCGCCAATGAGGCGTTTTTCTTCTTCAATAGCCCCAACGTCGCAGACCAGCCGGCAGCCTCCACAACCGTGGCAAAGACCGGCAAAGAAAATTACCTGCCCGGGAATAACCGCCAGGGCTTTGAACTGGCAAAAGTCAGCACATTTTCCACAATAGGTGCATTTTTCAAAGTTAAATAACGGAACATTAAGAGATACCGGCTTTTTTTCCTTTATTTCAGGCCTTAAAAAAATATAAGCGTTTGGCTCCTCTACGTCGGCGTCAATAAAAATACCCTTTTCCAGGCACAGGGCCAGACTGGTGGCAATGATGGTTTTGCCCGTGCCTCCCTTACCACTGGCCACCGTAATAATCATTTTTTTCTACTCCTCATGGTGATGTTCATGTTCACAGCCTTGGTGAGAGAATAGTCCGTGTTCACAAAGACTTTCTCCTTCAATAGGGGCGCCGTTTAAAAAATCCTGAATGACCTCATCCACCCTTCCCGTGGCTCCCATTAAAGTAACAATCCCTTCTTGGGCAAAAAGATTTTGGGCCCGCGGCCCCATCCCCCCGGCAATCATATGAGTAACCCCCATTTTAGCCAGGTACCCGGGTAAGAAACCTGGTTCGTGGCCGGGGTTAGGAATAACTACTTTTTCCATAATTTCATTTCCGGCGTTAACCGTAAATAAAGCATATTCAGCGCAGCGGCCAAAATGAGAAGAAACAAAGCCTCCTTCGGCGGCAACCGCAATTTTCATAAAAAAAACCCTCCTATCTCAATATTTTGGAGCCATTCTCGTGTAATAGTTTTCATTTCCACCATGACTTAAGCCCGGCTTTTTTATTGGCGTTGGGGGCAGTGATTAAATTTAGTTCGCCGGCTTGAAATTTAGTTAAGTTTTCCCCTACATTACTTTCAACAGCCTGGTAAACTTTAATTCCTGCGGCCTGGAGAATTTCCATGGCGTTAGGGCCCACACTGCCGGTAATCACTGCTTCGATGTTTTTTTTGACTAATTTTTGCGCCGCCTGAATACCTGCCCCGCCGGAAACATCCTCGCCCAGGTTATCAATTATTTCTGTTTCCTTACTTTTAAGGTCAACCAGAATGAAATAAAAACAACGCCCGAAACGGGGGTCAATAGCCGAGTTTAAATCTTTTTCCCGCGCCGTTACCGCTATCTTCATTAGGGTTCTCCTTTCACTCTCGAATCATTTTTGTCCCGCACTGGGGGCAGCTTAAGCTGTAACAGGGGACACCCGGGTCATGCCTAATCTTTTTGCCGCAATTAGGGCAAACACAGTTACCATTGGTCATTAATCCTGAGCTTTGCCTTCCTCTCTGGCCGCATCCCTGGCTCCTTCCCTTACCCTGGCCGCGACCCTGACCTCCCCTGCCTTGTCCGCCTTTTCCACTTCCTTTAGGCATTAAAGTTTCCTCCTCTCCTTTTGCGTGCCTTTACCGGGGAAGAAACACCCCTTCTTCCCCGGTAATCTTTAAGCAGTTACCCTTCCTTTTCCAGTTCGGCCAGCTGTTTTTTAATCTCGGCCAGTTCTTCTTCAACCTCTTTTGCCTGCTGGGCCAGAACTTCCTTTTGAGCCTTACGTGCTTCGGGTGTGTTTAGGGTGGGAGGCACGTAAGGATAGGCGGTTGGATAGGGAGGGTAGGCGGCAGGATAACCAGCGGCCCAAGGAGCATAGGGAAAACCCCGGCCTCTTCCCCAACCGGGAAGGCCGGTAGCCCGAGACCAACGACGAAAGCCGCGCCCGCGACCCCGTCCCCCAAAGCCATAGCCCGCAGGATTAAGATAACCAGGGGCAGGGTAACCAGCGCAATAACCTAAGCCATGTCCGGTCATAGGTCCTGCCCCCCAAGGTCCGGTACGATCTCCCCACGGCATGAGAGTTCACCTCCTGATTTTATTATGAGCTTATGCCCTTAATTAAATTATAAGCTATATTTAGCATATGTCAATAACATTTTTAAAGAAATTTTTAAAATCTTTTTAAAGACCGTTATATTTTTTGTTTCTTTACCTTTTTTTAAACATATATCCTAAACTTTTTATCCAAAATATATTGACATATGTCAAATATAAGTTATAATAAACTAAAATTAAAAAACTAAAAGGTTGTCATTAAGCATGATTTTAAATTATGTGAGAAACAAACATGTTTATACTACGGAGCCAGAAAATAATCTCCTTTTGGTCTGTGCCACCAGTGAAGAAACCTTCTTTTCCGCCCGGGTAGAGGTTACAGTAAAACTTCCTGACCTGGAGGTAGTTGAAATTCTGGGCAAAATAAAACGAAGCCCTTTTACCCGGTGTCAGGAAGCGGTCTCAGCACTTCCCCAGACTTTGGGCTTGCGTATTGGTCCAGGCATTATTAAACTGGTGCATAATTTAGTTGGGGGGACAAAAGGCTGTCCGCAACTGGCAAATTTAGTTTTAGAATGCACTGACGCCGTAATTCTCCACTTTACCACCGAACCATTAAAGGAAATCCTGAAAAAGGAAGGGGAAGAACAAATAGTAGCCTATCAGGAGTTTTTGCGGAAAAACCCCCGGCTTTTTAACAGTTGCGTAGCCTTTGCCCCAGACAGCCCTTTAACCAAAGGAATTAAAGAAGGATTATAAGTCAAATTTTTGGCGAGGAAAGTTAAATGTTAAAATT
>DMDI01000039.1 GCA_003445555.1 Desulfotomaculum sp.
GCTTGGTACAAGAAGCTTAACCAGGGCTTTAACCTGAATTTCTTTGCAGACCTTTATCTGGCTCCAAATAAGTTGATTACCGGTGACAGGGTCGGTAACCACGCCGCATTCACAGTCGCCAACGTCAAGAATTTGACATTGGACCAATGTTCCGAGAGGAGCCCACATAAAGGCCTGGGTTAAAGCCTGAAGAGTGGTAGTATAAGTAGTAACTAAATTTCCGTTTACGTCTCTTATTTCTCCAGTGATACCTACCCGGTTAACTACTTTAACGGGCCGGTAGTAAGGCGGATTAAAATCACCAAATCCGGCAAAGAAACAAACGGCACTGCCTGGCACTACACTACAGGTGCAGGTAGAACCTGGCGGTATAGGAACCGGAGCAGGTATACTGCCTCCAAGAAGTTCCTCGGCGGCACATTGGTCGTAAACCTTGAGCACCTCGATGCAATCTTTTTCCGTATACGGCGGGCAATTTGGAGTCCCGTCTACAAATGGACACTTACCTGGTTTGATGGCCATAATTGATTCACTCCTTTCTTTAAATTAATGCTATATTAAGTATCTATAACAATATACGGAAAACATATGCTAAGTGTTACCACATAAATCATAATATGGTAATGCATAAACCAGAAATGTTTTAAACAAAAAAATTTTCTAGCTTAAATTTAAGAAGGAATTTCTTTTCCCTCAAGGCGAAAATAGTAAAGCAAAGGGACATAAAGGGGATTTTCCGTAGCTTCCTTTAAGGTGTTTATATGAGACATTTTGGCTATAAATACATATAATAACCAAAAGAGATAGGAGGTTTGTTTTATGAATTTAGAAATAAATGCTAATCTAGAATTTAATCATGAACCGGAGAAAAACGAAGAAAAACAAGAACAACAACCAAAAATAACCGCCAAAAGAGAAATTAAGGCTGAAGCAAGGAAAACTAAAGACGAACAAGTTCCGGGGTATTTTGCTGATTTACCGCGCCTGGTTATAGAATACGCGCAAAAATCACTGATACCTCCTCAAGTAATTGAGTACTATAAGCAATATGGTCTGGATGAACAGATCATAAAAATTTTGTTTCACGTGCAGCCTTATGATGATGCTTCATACAAGCCGGTTAATAGTTTACCGGGTCATATTTGCTGAAAAAAGTACCGGGCTAGCGGGCTAGCGCAACATAAGAACACCGGTCATCAGTTGCCAGAAAAATATTAGTTTCTTACAGTGCCTGACGGCGAGCTGCCGGTTGTAAAAATATAGTAAAACGCTTGCCGTTTTACTGAATACTTACCGTGGGTTAACGTTTTGTTAGCAAAAATTAGCCTTAGGGGGGTAGATGGCTATGTCTGATATATTATCCAGCTTTAAAAAAAGGTTTTACGCTTCTTTTAACCTTCCTTTAGACAGTTATCCTTTAGACTGCCGGGTTACTGAAGCATATTTATACGGTAAGCTGCTTGAAGATAGAACACTTTTAGCCTTCGGCAAATATAATCTTATATTTTGTTTTAATTACCTCCACAAAGATTTTAACCCGGTACATTTAGTCAGCCGGATATTTTGCGAAAAATTTGAAGTAACCGAAACACTACCGGAAGGTATAGAAATCAAGCTGTATTTTAGCAAACCTTTGTATGCTACCACGCGCACCGGCGCGCAACAAAACCCAACCCTCTTAAGTTTAGTAAAAAATATTTTTTTGTTTCTTACCTGGGTGGAGGTACATATAGATGGAGAAATTACGGTTGAATTTTTCACCAACAAAGCTCATGAAACAGCTAAAATTATACCCGATAAAAGACTAAACGTAACTTGTTCTGAGCAAAAGAATATGTTGGTCAATCAGGTGAAGGTAGCTAAAGCAGGCGTAAAACAAATAAAGTCTGACGCGTCAACGGGGATTACCATACCCTTCCCGGCTTTATATCCTGCTTTTACAAATCAAATACCTGACCATATGAAGTTGCGCCAAACTATTCTTCAAAAATATACCCCTCCCCCCAGTAAACCGGGGTAATTAAAAGGAAACTTAAAAGAATAAAAAGAATAAAGAGTTTTAAACTTGCCTTATTGGTTATAGTTGTGATAAATTAATACGTAGTAGGCTTGGGCATGAAAAAAGCCTTTTTATAGATTTTTTATAAAAAGGCTTTACAAAAATAAAAAAGGTGGCGCGTTTTTTTTGTTTCACGGCACTACGGTGATAGCCGTAAAAAAGAATAATCAGGTGGCTTTGGCCGGGGACGGTCAGGTAACCTTTGCGCAAAACACAATTTTAAAACACCGCGCCCGAAAGATCCGCCGTTTGTATAACGGGCAAGTACTGGCCGGTTTTGCGGGGGCGGTCGCCGATGCTTTTACTTTATTTGAAAAATTTGAAAATAAACTGGAGTCATACAACGGGAATTTAGCCAGGGCGGCCGTTGAGTTGGCCAAAGAATGGCGAACAGACCGTTTTTTACGTCGTTTGGAAGCATTGCTTATCGTGGCTAATCAGGAGAGCTTATTAGTAATATCTGGCAACGGAGAAGTAATTGATCCTGATGACGGAGTAGTCGCCATAGGCTCTGGTGGGCCGTACGCGTTAGCTGCGGCGCGTGCTTTAGTCAAATATACTGATTTAACAGCCAGCCAGGTTGCTTACGAGGCTCTGTCCATTGCGGCCGGTATTTGCGTTTATACTAATACCGAGATAACCGTGGAAGAACTGGGAGGAAAATGAAGTGGAAGAACTAACCCCGCAGCAAATTGTTAATGAGCTGGATAAATACATTATTAGTCAGCAGGAAGCAAAAAAAGCCGTAGCTATTGCTTTGCGCAACCGCTACCGGCGCAGCAAGCTGCCGCCGGAACTCCAGGAAGAGGTGGTGCCGAAAAATATTCTTATGATTGGCCCAACGGGGGTGGGAAAGACAGAAATTGCCCGACGTTTGGCCCGTCTGGTAAAAGCTCCTTTTATAAAGGTAGAGGCGACTAAGTTCACGGAAGTTGGTTATGTAGGCCGGGATGTAGAAAGCATGGTTCGTGATCTGGTAGAAACTTCTATTCGAATGACCAAACAGGAAAAAATGTTTTTGGTGCAAGATAAAGCAAGGGAATTAGCCCAGGAACGTCTGGTTGAACTTTTAGCCCCCTTACCGTGTTCTGAAGTTTCCGTACCCAATCCCCTGGAAATGATTTTTGGGGGGGGTGCAAAACAAACGAAGCCAAAAGACCAGCTATCAGAAAAAAGGGACCAGACCCTTTACCTGGAACGGGAAAACCGGCGGGAAAAGTTAAAGCAAGGGAAATTGGAGCAAGAATATGTGGAAATAGAAGTTGAAGATACCGGATCGCCTATGTTAGAGGTTTTTACCGGCACTGGTATGGAAGAATTGGGTATTAATATGCAGGATATGCTGGGGGGTTTTTTCCCGAAAAAAAAGCGGAAACGTAAAGTAACGATTACCGAGGCCCGTAAGATTCTTGCCCAGCAGGAAGCTCAAAAATTAATTGATATGGATGAAGTCACTTCTCAGGCCATCCGGCGGGCCGAAGAGCACGGGATTGTTTTTTTGGACGAGATTGATAAAATAGCCAGTCTTGATACCACCGGCGGTCCTGATGTTTCCAGAGGCGGGGTGCAACGGGACATTCTTCCTATTGTAGAAGGCTCAACGGTAATAACCAAGTACGGACCGGTTAAAACTGATTATATTCTTTTTATTGCTGCGGGCGCCTTCAGCACGGTAAAACCTTCTGACCTTATTCCGGAATTGCAGGGGCGTTTCCCTATCCGGGTAACCTTGAATAATCTTACCGAAGCAGATTTTTTGCAGATTTTAACGGAACCACAAAATGCTTTAATTAAACAATACACGGCTTTGTTAGCCACTGAGGAGGTAAAAATAGAATTTTCAAAAAATTCACTTGCAGAAATTGCAAAAATTGCGTATAATGTAAACACGCGTACAGAGAATATTGGGGCCCGGCGCTTATACACCATTACCGAAAAACTTTTAGAAGATCTATCTTTTAACGCGCCAAACTTAAAGGGACAGACTTTTATTTTTGACGAAAACTACGTCAGGCAAAAATTAAGCACCATTGTCAAAGATGAAGATGTGAGTCGCTATATTCTTTAGTTTAGTTAAAAAGGAGAATGAAAATGCTAACCTTATTGGATAAAACCCGTACTTTGAATAAACTGCTCCAAAAGTCAGCCGGGTACCCTGTTGATTTTAAAGAAGTAGCCCTTCTTTTTAGTGAAATCATCGAATGTAACGTTTATATTCTTGACCGCCGGGGTAAACTTTTAGGGTTTAACTACGGCAAGCCGTTTACCTGTGAAGTAACTAAGAGTTTTATAGAATTTCAAGGCAGCTTTCCCGAAGAATATAACGAAAAGCTGTTAAAGATTGACGAAACTCAAGCAAATGTTGGTGATTATATAGAATATTGTATGTTTAAACCTGAAGTAAACTGTAAATTTACGAACAGATTAAATACCTTTGTCCCCATTATTGGAGCAGGCTCACGATTAGGCACCCTGGTTCTGTCGAAACTGGAGGATAAATTTACTTGTGAGGATTTAGTTTTGGCCGAGTACGGGGCTACGGTGGTAGGGATGGAAATCTTAAGAGCCCGGGCCGGACGGATGGAGGAAGAAGCCCGCAAGCGGGCTACCGTACAGGTTGCTTTAAGCACTTTATCATACTCTGAGCTAGACGCGATAAAACATATTTTTGCTCAGTTAGATGGTGAAGAAGGTCTCTTGATAGCCAGTAAAATAGCTGACGAGGTGGGCATTACCCGTTCGGTAATTGTAAACGCCCTGCGTAAATTTGAAAGCGCCGGTGTAATCGAGTCCAAGTCTTTAGGGATGAAAGGCACTTATATTCGGGTTTTAAATGACCGTTTATTAGAGGAAATAGAAAAATTAAGTCATCAAATAAAACTATGAGTCAATTCTCCGCTAATGGGTACCCTCTTAATTGATTGCCAAGGGCCAGGTAAGCTAAAACAAGCATGGCGTGAGACCAGCCCAGGGGGATTACCCAGGCCGGACCACCTACTTGCTTGTTTACTTGCTCGGGCAGCAAACCAAGCGGGTTGGCGTTTTTTATCACCCACCGGTATAAAGACAAAGCCTTTTCCTTTTCACCGCGTAAGGCATAGATAATACTTAACCAAAGAGTGGTTATTACCCAAGGGTTGCCGCCGGCGTAAACATCACCCTCGTAGCGGTGAATGCCACCTACCTGTCTATTGGTAAGAAATTTTTCAATTGCCTGGATGATTCTGTTTGTCCAGAAATCAGTTGGTTTTAAGGCTCTGAAAGGAAAAACCAGTCCGGCTAAGGCCGCGTCAATACGCCGGTCCTGTCCTACCCAATAAACAGGGTAAAGCCCTAAAGGGTCGGTGGTGGACCATACCTGATAACCATGCTCCTTGTACCAGTGATACTCATTTAAGGAGATGCGCCGGTTAATCCCCCGTAAAAAACACCTGGTTTTAGCCTCCCACTGCCGGATCAAAATCGCTTTTTTTACCTTTGCCGCCGTCTCCCGCCACAAAGCAGCTCTGGCCGGTTCTCCTTTAGTCTTGGCTAAGGCCGCAGCCGCTTTTAAACCACCGTAAGTTGCGGCCGCTGCGTAGGTACTTTGGCAATAATTATCTTCCCACAAATCAAAGCTGGGTTGAGGAAGGTTGTTAGCCGGTGAAAGGGAACGAAGCAAATAATTTACTCCCCGGCAAACAGAAGGCCAGACGGCCGCCAAAAAATTTTGCTCTCCGGTAAGGGTAAAGTGGTGGGCATAGCCCCAAAGCACCGCGCCCACCTGGTCAATCTGGTGGCCCCAAAAAGGAGCCCATCTGCCATCCGTAAAGTATCTTTGTTTCCAACTGCCGTCAGTTTCCTGCACCTTTAAACAATATAAGTAAAAGTCTCTGGCCTCCTTATAAAAACCGGCTTCATCCAGGGCAACCGCCGCAAAAAATCCATCGCGCGGCCAGCAATAAGCGTATCCTCCGCAGCAAGTGTAAAAAGGATCTAACTCCGGAGCGGCAATTATTCCTCCTGTCTCCCGGTGACAAAGTAGTTTTAAAGTCAGTAAAGAATGTTGTACTTCATCAGGCAACCTCTTTTTATCCCCGGGACTTTGCTCCGGCGTTGAATTTTTTTGG
>DMDI01000259.1 GCA_003445555.1 Desulfotomaculum sp.
GAGGTTGGAGGTTAGAACTTTTTAGCTCATTCCACCTTCCAACTTCCAACTTCCAAATTCCTAGTTCCTATTTCCTATTTCCAACCTCCTACTTCCAGCTTCCAACTGGCCGTTCAATATCCGGTTCAAATACTGGCCGGTGTATGAGTTTGGTGATTTAATCACTTCTTCCGGGGATCCGGTCGCGATTACTTCGCCCCCGCGGTCTCCGCCCTCCGGCCCAAGGTCAATTATATAATCAGCTGTTTTTATTACGTCCAGGTTATGTTCAATAACGATCACCGTGTTCCCAAGTGATACCAGGTGATGAAGCACCTGAAGCAGCTGGTGCACATCCGCGGCGTGCAGGCCGGTAGTTGGTTCATCCAAAATATAAACTGTTTGACCGCCCGACTTGCGCGCCAGTTCTGTGGCTAACTTAACCCGCTGGGCTTCACCGCCTGAAAGTTCCGGGGCGGGTTGACCCAACCGGATGTAACCTAAGCCTACCTCGTGAATTGTCTTCAGGCGCCGGTATATCTTAGGAATGGGCTGAAAAAATTCCAGGGCCTGGTCTGCCGTCAAATCAAGCACCTCAGCAATATTTTTCCCTTTGTATTTTACCTCCAGCGTTTCCCGGTTATAGCGCCGCCCTTTACAAACTTCACAGGGCACGTAAACAGCCGGTAAAAAATGCATTTCAATCTTTATAATACCGTCTCCGTAACAAGCCTCGCAGCGTCCCCCTTTAACGTTAAAACTGAACCGCCCGGCTTTATAGCCCCGCAATCTGGCTTCGGGAAGTTGGGCAAATAATTCCCGAATATCGTCAAATACCCCGGTATAAGTACCCGGATTAGAACGCGGGGTACGCCCAATAGGAGACTGGTCAATGTTAATTACTTTCTCTATGTTTTCGGCGCCTTTAACTTCCTGGCAGGCTGAAAGTGGTTCATTGGAGTGGTGTAATTTAGAAACTAGACTTTTATATAAAACCTCATTTACCAGAGTGCTTTTGCCTGAACCAGAAACACCCGTAACGCAAATAAACACCCCTAAAGGAAAACCTACGTCAATATTCTTTAAATTATACGCGCGGGCCCCTTTTATGGTTAAAACCTTATTTTTGTCTGGTCTATGCCGGATAGCCGGCACCGGAATATATTTCTTTCCGCTTAAGTATTGGCCGGTAAGAGATACAGGAGTACTGACAATATCCTGCAGCGTCCCCTGGGCCACCACTTCGCCGCCGTTTGCCCCGGCCCCGGGACCAATGTCAACAATATAATCGGCCGTATGCATGGTTTCTTCATCGTGTTCCACCACAATCACCGTATTGCCAAGGTCCCGTAAGTGGCATAAGGTAGCCAGCAAACGCCGGTTATCACGAGGGTGCAAGCCAATACTGGGCTCATCAAGGATATAGAGCACCCCGGTTAAGCCGCTGCCAATTTGAGTGGCTAAACGAATCCGCTGGGCCTCGCCCCCGGCAAGCGTACCCGCTTTACGGCCGAGGGTAAGGTAATCTAGACCTACGTCAACTAAAAAATTCAAGCGGGCAATAATTTCTTTTAATATTTGGCGGGCAATTAAATGTTCCCGGGAGGTTAAGGTTAAGTTCTGAAAGAAATTTAACGCTTCGCCAATTGAAAAATGGGTTACTTCAACAATGGAAAGCTCTCCTATTTTTATAGCCAAGGCTTCCGGGCGCAAGCGCGCCCCCCGGCAGGCCGGACACACCCGTTCGTTCATGTACGGCCCGCCCCAGGCAAGGGGACGGTTCTCTTGCCTGCCTAGTTCTTTATCGTCAAGGAACGCAGGCAAGAGAACCGTCCCCTTAATCAACCCCAAACCCGTACAGGCAGGACAGGCCCCGAGGGGACTGTTAAAAGAAAACAGGCGCGGGGTAATTTCCGGAAGGCTAAAGCCGCATGTGCTGCAGGCAAAATTCTCGTTAAAAATAATTTCCTTTTTTTCATCCAGCACGGCCAAGGCGAGGCCGGCCGCATTTTTTAGGGCTGTCTCGAGTGAGTCGGCTAACCGCTGGGCTATCCCCGGCCGGATAATCAGCCGGTCTACTACAATTTCAACGGTATACCTTTTGTTTTTATCCAGTTTACCTACTTCATTAATTTCGTACATTTTTTTATTTATCCTTACCCTGGAAAAACCGTTCCGCCGGATTTCCTCCAATACTTTTTGCTGCTCTCCCTTTTTCTCCCTTACTACAGGGGCTAAAATTTGCAGGCGGGTATTCTCTGGAAGGACCAATAACTGGTCTACCATCTGCTCTACAGCTTGACGGGTAATAGGTTGGCTGCACCTGGGACAGTATGGTCTTCCCGCGCGGGCAAAAAGCAGCCGCAAATAATCGTAAATTTCCGTTACCGTGCCCACCGTGGAACGCGGGTTATGACCGGTTGTTTTCTGGTCAATAGAAATAGCCGGGGAAAGACCTTCGATACTGTCCACATCCGGTTTATCCATTTGACCCAAAAACTGCCGCGCGTAAACAGACAAAGATTCTACGTAACGGCGCTGCCCCTCGGCATAAATGGTATCAAAGGCAAGGGATGATTTACCGGAACCTGAAAGACCGGTTAAAGCCACTAATTTATTCCGGGGTATTTCAACCGTAATATTTTTTAAGTTGTGCACCCGGGCCCCTTTAATGATAATTTTATCCTGCACCTAAATAAACTCTCCCCAATACCGGCCTGATTACTTTTTAGCACTTTCCTTAGTTTCAATACTTTTTACTTCCCCGGGAATCTGCACCTCTACCGTCTTTCCTTCCTGGGTGGTGATGCGTAGGGTCGTTTTTGGCTTTAAGTCTCCTTCTCCTTTATCCGGTGAAGAACTTTTTTGCCCTTCACCTTCTTTAACCGGCCCTTTTTGATTCCCTTTTTCGCTTTCCTTAGCCTCTTTCTTTAGCTCCTTACCCCAGCGTTCCTCTAACAAATAAAGGTTTTCCCGGTTAATTAAGCGCACGGGGGTAATTTGAGCCGGGATATTATAGTTTCCGTTCACTACCTGAGTAGTGTACGGCCAGTAACCTGTTTTAGCCAGATTCAAGGCCGCGTCAAAAGCGCATTGTGCTACAAGTTCGGGCATTAAATCTACTTCCGCCTCGTGTTCCCCCTTAAATATGGTCTGGCTTGCTTTAAGACTTGCTCCTACCCCGGCCGTCAGCACCTGGCCGGCTAATCCTCTGGTTTTAAGACTCGCAACAGCGGCTTCGGTCAAGCGGCTGTCGGTAGCTATAATAACGTCAGTTTGATTTATTTTTGGTTCAAGCCTTGGCTGAATTTTTGGGCCGTCCTGATTTATGTCCGCGGCTGTAAATTCTTCTTCCGCCAACAACCGTACTTTAGAATTACCCCGCAGGTAAGTATATAAGGCGCCGGCTATTTCGGCCGCAGTTTTATCCTTAGCGGGGCCTTTTAAGATCAGCACGTTAAGAGGATGCCGGATTGACAACCGGTCTTGGGGCAAAGCCGTTAAAGCTTCGTCAACAAACCTCCCTAACAACTGCCCCACCCGGGCATGATCAAACGTAACGCAGGCATCTGCCGGAGCATCAACGGGCAGATTATTTATAACCACTAGCCTAATATTTTTTTGCTTTATTTTTTGAACCAAAGACGAACATTTTTCAGCCTCTACCGGCTGCCAGATTATTACCTTTACGCGCCGCTTTATTAATTCCGCAATCTGTTTTTCCTGCTGCTTAAAGTCATTTCGCGCGTCCAGCCAGATTATCTCTGCCTGTTCTTTATCCTTTCTTTTATCCAATACTTTTTTAATTACTTGATTTCCGTCCCCTCGCAGGTCGGCCAAACAAACGCCTATTTTAACGGCAGGGGACAACGGCTTTTGTTCCTCCTTATCCGAACAGCCAACTATAAGACAAAGAAACCCCAGCAGACCTGACAGGAATATTAATAATCTCCGGGTCAAAATATTCACCCCGCGTTTTCTTTTGTTTGCTGCTTATTATGTGAATTTTTCCGGGTAAATATAAAAAATCAATCGTAGGGTGAATGATGTCGCGGGTCAACCAACTCCCGGTATTTCTTTACCACCTGCTTAAAATCCGTCCAGGTATCTTTTTTTAAAGCCGGGTTACGAAGCAAGGCCGCCGGATGGTAGGTAGGCATTATAAAAATATTACTGCCCCCCCAGTTTTTTTCCACCCAAATTCCCCGGTCGCGCGTAATGCGCCCCTGCGGGGATATTAAAGTCTGGAGAGCAGTTGCCCCAAGCAAAATCATAATTCTCGGCTGAAGCAATCTTAACTGGGCCTCTAAAATAACCCGGCAGGCTTTTGTTTCGGCTTCGGTGGGAATACGGTTACCAGGGGGGCGGCACTTAACTACATTTAAAATATATACGTGTTGAAAACGGTCAAAGTTACAAGCCGCTAAAATCTTATCCAGCAATCGTCCCGCCCGGCCAACAAAAGGACGTCCCTGTACGTCTTCATCGGCGCCTGGTCCTTCACCGCACAATACCAACTTAGCCGCCGGATTACCTTCGCCAAAAACGACTCCCCGGCACCCTGACCGCAAACCGCAAAGGTTACAATTTTTTACTTTTTCCGCCAGCTTGGCTATACTGGTAATCTGGGCTAAATCCCACTCCGGTTCAGGTTTAAATAACGACGGCATTTTCTTTTCCTTGCTCTTAAAGTAAGTATTCAATCAAATACCCCCACCCTAACCCTCCCCCCTTGAGGGAGAGGGAAGGGTGGGGGTGGCCAGCCGTTAATCAGGCTTACTCTTTTTCCAAGATTATTTTATGTTCAACCAAGGCCAATTCCGCAATTTTAGCTTTAAGTATTTTTCGCCGGCCAAAAATATCCTCTAAAAGCAGCCCTTCTTCATGGGGTAAAACCCGGTCTACCTTTTCCAAAAATAATTCTTCCTGCCCATCCTCACGCAAATAAGCATTGGCTTCACACATTATTCTTCCCCCCCTGGTTGTACAAATTCGAGGTTCGAGGTTCGAGGTTCGATAAAAGTTCGAACCTACTTCGGCCCTTTGTTTAAATTATAATCTTAAACTAAAAAAACCGTCAAGATTAAGTTTCCTGGCCGTCAGAAAAGTTATAAACCTCTAAGAAACTCCGGACGGAGCATAGAAACATCCCCGTTGGCCAAAACACGGACCAATTCATTAATCATTTTTTTCTTGTCCTGGGGTAATCTCCCCCGGACAGATAAATAATTAGAAGCATGCATGGAGCTGAAAAAACAATTGGTGAAATGGGCATTTTCAACTAATATTTTTAGCTCTTCAAGAGATTCCAAGGGGGAAATAAGTTCAAATTCCCCTTTTTTAGCCTGCTCGTAAAGGGGGGTACCGGGCACTAAAGTCAGGGTCAGGGCTCCGGCGTAATCCGGGTCAATTTCACTTAAAATTTGGGCGGTGGCCAGGGCGTGTTTCCGGCTGTTTTTCACACTGCCAAGCCCTAAAATAACCGTAACCGAAAGGGTAATCCCGGCCTCCTTTACCTTTTTTCCGGCGGTAACCATTTCCTGGTAATTAACCCGTTTGCCAATATCCCGCAAGATTTCCTCACTGCCGCTTTCGACCCCCATATAAATTATCCCTAGTTTTCGTTCTTTTAAAATCTTCAGCTCCGCTACGCTTCGCCGTAAAACATCCTTGGGGGTAGCGTAAGTACCAATTCTTTCTAATTGAGGCAGCTTTTCATTTAAATATTCCAACACACCAACCAGCTTGGGAAATGGATAAACCAGAGCGTCGCCATCCTGAAGAAACAACCGGCGCTGGTCCCAACTTTGCGCAATGAGATACATGACCATGGGCATATGCGGTAGGACAAAACCTTGCTTTAAAAATAAAGCCAGGGCGTCAATTTCGGCTTTAACTTCCTCCGCTTCCCTTATACCCAGTCGGCACCCGTAATAATTGCAAAAAGTACAGGTATTATTAGAGCACCCGCTGGTCAGGGGAAGATAATAACTATGCCGCTCGCTGGGAGGGCGTATAATTTCAGGTCTTTCAAAATGCATTTTATTGCTACCTCCCGAAAATAATCGTCACACCAGATTCAAACTTATTATACCATTTATACCATTATTTTTTAAAAAATTGACCGGTAATTTCCAAACCTTCTTTTAGGCCATAACCAGGACTATAGCCAAAAGCCTGCGCTTTACTTATATCCGCCTGACTTTGCCGTGGGTCGGCCGGCCGGGGGGCGGTGTGCCGGAGGTGTATACCGCCGGTCTGATTGCCGGTAAGCTCAATTAAAATTTCCGCCAGTTTATTAACCGAAGTTGTTTTCCCGGTGCCAACGTTTACCGGACCGGTAATTTCACTGACGGCAGCTAAAACATTAGCCTGCACTACGTCCTTAACAAAAGTAAAGTCCCTCACCTGTTCCCCGTCACCGTAAATCTCGGGCGGCTCCTTGACCATAAGTTTTTTAATAAAGATAGGGATTACCGCGGCGTATTGAGAGTCCGGGTCCTGGCGCGGCCCGAAAACGTTAAAGTAGCGCAAGCAAACAGTAGGCAGGCCGTAAACTGCCGTGAAAACGCCGCAATACAGCTCGCCGGCCAGTTTAGTTACGGCGTAAGGCGATAATGGATTGAGGGGCAATTCTTCTTTTTGCGGAAGACTAGGGTTGCCCCCGTAAACAGAAGAAGAAGAGGCGTAAATAACCTTTTTCACCCGGTTATCACGCGCCGCCAGCAAAACATTTAAAGTTCCCTGGATATTTACCTCATCAGTGTTTAACGGGTCAGCTATGCTACGGGGCACTGAGGTTATGGCCGCCTGGTGAAAAACATAATCTACGCCTTTAAAAACCGCAGATAAAAGGGAAAGATCAGTAACGCTGCCCTGGAAAAAGCTAACCTGTTTATAGTTTAAAAACGGTTCAATATTCTCCAGCTTTCCGGAAAACAGGTTATCCAGAATAATTACTTCATTCGCCGGATAAAGTTCCTCCGCCAAATGGGACCCGATAAAACCGGCCCCACCAGTTATAACGATTTTTTGGTTATTCAAGGAGGCCATTTCTAATAGTCATTCCTTTCGCTACGCAAATGAACTTCTTTTTCGTCTTATCTTGATGTTGTCTAGTTTGTTTCGTTGCCCTTACCTTGCGCAGGCCTTCACGCATAGGCCGCATATTTGCTGGCCTATCCCTTTTTGCCGGCTAAACTCTTTGAGCTTTTGGTAACAGGCCAGGTAATCAAAAGCAGCCGCTTCTTCCTTGATTGCCCCGGCCGGGCAAGCAGCCACACAGCGCCGGCAAGTCCCGCAACCCATTTCTAAAGGGTGGCCAGGTTTTAAAGGAAAATTGGTCAGGATGCTGACTAAACGGACCTGGGCGCCCCGCTGGGACGTAACCAAAAGGTTATTTCTTCCCCGCCAGCCCAATCCGGCCTTTTGGGCTAATCGCCGGTGAGAAACATGGCCCCGCTGCCGTTCCCAATCAATTATCTGAGAAGCCGCTACAGGCAAGGCTAAGCATCCCGCCAGCTCAATTTTAGCCGCAATCATCAGGGCCACCCGGTCAAGAAGAAAATTCAACTGCCGGTAATGGTGAAAATAAAGGTGGTTAGGGCCTTCTTTTAAAGTCGCCAAAACCGTAGGCGAAACACGCGCGGCCATAACCACCGCCCAGGGTAATTCTGAGGTCAGGCTTTCCGGCAGCAGACAAAATTTTTTTCTTTCTTCTCCCACCTCAGCCGCCCCAAATAAATCTATTCCGTTTTCCCGGGCTATTTTCTGCAAAAGATTAAAGTTTACTTCTTCAGGGGGAAATTTATTATGGTTATTATTGTTGAAGGTATAATCATAGTTTATTACCATAATTTTATATTTAGGCTCTCTTTCTAAACAAACTGCCACCTATTACTAAAAACGCTAAGTAACGGCTACTGATAGCTGTATTACTATATTAAGATTAAGATTAAGATTAAGATTATGCTAAACGGTATGTTTTTAAGACCAGCCACACAAAACGGGGTAATACCAAAGCCCTGGGCCAGCGCTTTGGTTCTTGCAGCAGGCGCCCCAGCCATTCCAAGTGTATTTTTTGTACCCAGGAGGGCATTCTTTTTACCCGGCCGGCGATAACGTCAAAACTGCCCCCCACGCCAATACAGACCGGTACGTTTAAAGACTGGAGATGGCGGGCAATAAAAAATTCTTGCTTTGGCGCCCCGAGGGCAACAAAAAGAATATCTGGTCGGGCCTGACGAATTATAGTTACCACCTCTGATTCTTCCCTGGGCTTAAAGTAGCCGTGAAATGTACCGGCTACCTTAAGCTTAGGGTAATGCTTTTGTAATTGGGCGGCCGCATCAATGGCTATCCCAGGCAAAGCTCCCAGGAAGAAAAGGCGCCAGCCTTCGCCGGCCGCTCTTTGGGCTAAGCGCCACACTAAGTCAATTCCGGTAACCCTTGCCGGCAGAGGAGTGCCCGCCATTTTGGCGGCCCATAAAATTCCCACCCCGTCGGCCGTAACTAGATGGGCCCGGTTAATTATTTCTCTTAAAGCCAATTTTTGCTGGGCGTAAAAAAGCATTTCCGGATTTAAAGTAACCACCTGGCGGGGTTTTTGGGCCGCAATAAAACCGGCTATCTTTTCTAACGTCCCGGCCAGATCCAAATTCTCTACCTGAACCCCTAAGAGATTTATTTTCATGAGCTTAGGTTTAAATCCACCTTCATCCCGTCAGTAGCCGCAATAACTTCAATCTTATATTCAGCCGATAGTTTTTGAGCCAGTTCCCAGGGCCTGGCCTTGAGCATGGTCGTCCCAAAATGGGTCATAATAATTTTAGCCGGTTTTATTTCCGTCAATACATTTTTCACGTCTTCCAGGCTTAAGTGCATGGCGGAACTGTGCTCTATCGGCTGGTGAAAAACTACATTCATTATTAAAAGGTCAGAATTAGCGTAGCTGGTGCTTAACTCCGAAAAATATTTTGTATCCACCATAAAGGATACTTTCCGGCCGGGTAAATGAAAAATTATACCGTAAGTTTCAACCGGGTGCCGGTGTTTAATCGAAGTACTAAAACTTACTCCGTCACCTAAATGATAAGCGGTGTTTTCCTTTAAAACAATAATTTCGTCCAGGTAGGCTCGCAGGTAATTTAAAACTACCTGGTTATCACCGTTTAAAGCGTCCGCGGGGGCAAATAAGACCCCTCGTTTTTTAATGCCCCCGCTAGTCATGGCGTCAATTAAAATATTAATATCGTTGGAATGGTCAATATGAAGGTGAGAAAGAATAATAGCATCAACCTGGGTTACGTCAACCGGCGGTTTTTCTTTGGCGCACCTGACTATTGTTCCCGGGCCGGGACTTAAA
>DMDI01000199.1 GCA_003445555.1 Desulfotomaculum sp.
CCTTCATTTTGAGAAGGTAAAAGGCTACCAGATTCCGGTGGTAACCAATCTTTTCGGTTCTTTAGAGCGGGTAAAGCTAGCCCTGGAAGTTACCATGCTTGATGAAATCGGCCCAAAATTAGTTCACCTTTTTCAAAGGGCCGGGCAACCGCTCACCTTTTTAGATAAGCTTAAGGCCTTGCCGCAGTTAGCGCACCTGGCTTCCTTATTTCCTAAGGTAGTAAAGGATGGTCCCTGTAAAGAAATAATTATTAAGGACAACCCCTCATTAAAAGAGTTTCCTATTTTAAAGTGCTGGCCTGAGGATAAGGGTCCTTTTATTACCTTACCTTTAGTTTTTACTAAAGACGCGGTAACAAAGCAACGCAACGTAGGGATGTACCGGATGCAAGTTTTTGATGCTTGCACCACCGGAATGCACTGGCATATTCATAAGGACGGGGCCGCCCATTCCCGTAAAATAGATAAGCCAATGCCGGTAGCCGTAGCCCTGGGAGCAGATCCGGCTACTATATACGCCGCCACTGCCCCTTTACCCCCCGGATTTGACGAGATGCTCTTTGCTTCTTTGTTGCGGGCCGAGGCGGTGGAACTTGTCCGTTGTGAAACGATAGACTTGGAGGTACCGGCCCAGGCGGAAATTATTTTAGAAGGCTACGTGGACCCAAAAGAAACCAGGTTGGAAGGCCCCTTTGGCGATCATACCGGATACTATTCTTTGGCTGACTATTATCCGGTATTCCACTTAACCTGCGTTACCAGGCGTAAAAATCCCATTTACCCGGCTACCGTTGTTGGCCGGCCACCAATGGAAGATGCTTTTATGGGTAAGGCCACCGAGCGTATTTTTTTACCTTTAATTAAATTGCAGTTACCCGAAGTGATAGATATAAATATGCCTTTTGAAGGGGTTTTCCATAATTGCGTACTTGTTTCGATTAAAAAAAGCTACCCCGGCCAAGCTAAAAAAGTAATGTACGCTTTATGGGGAATGGGCTTAATGATGCTGGCCAAATTAATTATTGTGGTAGACAGTGACGTTGACGTGCAAAACTTGTCTGAAGTGGGGTGGCGGGTTTTCAACAATATTGACCCTAAGCGGGACGTGGTAATTGTTGAAGGACCCTTAGACGCCCTGGACCATGCTTCGCCCCTACCTTATTTTGGCGGAAAAATGGGTATTGACGCTACCCGGAAAGGCCCGGGCGAAGGACATACGCGCGAGTGGCCTCCGGATATCCAAATGACCCCGGCGATTAAAAAAATAGTGGACGAAAGATGGGCTGAATATGGCTTATAGGGAACTTGCCTTTCCAGTTGACAAGGTAAGAATTTTTTTAGCCATGATTAAGATTGAGCACACTGTTTTTGCCCTACCTTTTGCTTACATCGGTGCTTTGTTAGGGCAAAAGCAAATTCCCGCGCTCCTAAGTTTATTTTGGATTACGGCCGCTATGGTAGGGGCCCGCACGGCAGCTATGTCTTTAAACCGGCTTATTGACCGGCATATTGATGCTTTAAACCCGCGTACCGCTAACCGGGCTTTACCCAAAGGATTTTTAGCGGTTAATGAGGTTCGTTTTTACACCTTTTTATCTTTGGCTCTTCTGCTCCTGTCTGCCTGTCAACTAAGCCCGCTGGCCCTAATGCTGTCCCCGCTGGCCGTGGCTATTTTAGTTTTTTATCCTTATACTAAAAGGTTTACCTGGACCAGCCATCTTTTTTTAGGTTTGGCTTTAGGTTGTGCTCCTTTGGGAGCCTGGATAGCTCTGACCAATGATATTGCCCTTACGCCCGTCCTATTATGCCTGGGGGTTGTTTTTTGGACGGCCGGTTTTGATATTATATACGCCTGCGAAGACTACCATTTTGATATAAGCGCCGGGCTTCATTCTATTCCGGCCCGCTTTGGCGTAAAGGCGGCCCTGACCATGTCCACTCTTTTTCACCTGGTGGCCTTAGCTTTTTTTATTCTGGTAGCCTTTACGGGAAAGATGGGTCTCTTTTATTTAATCGGCCTGGTTATAGCCGCTTTTTTAATCTTTAAACAACATCTTTTAGTTTCCCCGGCCGATCTTTCCCGGGCAGAGACGGCCTTTTTTAATTTAAACGGGCTTTTAAGCGTGGTCCTTTTTATTTTTACCTTATTAGACGTACTTTTCTGGAGGTGAAAGAGGATGGAAATATTGTTTACCAAAAGTGAAATTGAGGATATGGCTGAAAAAGTTAAAACAGGCCAGCGCCTTGACTTGGCTTCGGGCGTGCGGCTTTACCAAACGCAAGATTTATTGACTCTGGGGTACCTGGCCGATCTGGTTAGACAGCGCAAAAACGAAGATAAAGTTTACTATATCGTAAACCAGCATATAAATCATACCAATGTTTGCCTTAATTTGTGCCCGCTTTGTGTCTTTGGGCGGGACTCATCAGCCCCAGGCGCATATACTTTAACTTTGGGGGAAATTGAAGCTAAAGTCCTGGCCTGCCGGGACAAAGGAATTAAAGAAATCCATATTGTGGGTGGTTTAAACCCGGCCCTGCCTTTGGATTACTACGGGCAAATGCTCCGTTGTGTGCGAAGTGTCCTGCCGGAAGCCGTAATTCAGGCCTTTACGGCCGTGGAAATAGATTTTCTGGCCCAAATCAATCATCTTACCATACGTGAGGTGCTTGAAATGCTAAGGGAGGCCGGTCTTGACTCCTTACCGGGCGGGGGGGCGGAAATATTTTCCCCCCGGGTACGCTCACTTATTTGCCCCCGTAAAATTAGCGGCCCGCGCTGGTTAGAAATTCACGCCTGCGCTCACCGTTTAGGAATGAGGACCAACGCCACCATGCTTTACGGCCACGTGGAAACCATTACGGAAAGAGTAGAGCACTTAATCCAGTTAAGGGAATTACAAGACTTAACCGGAGGCTTTTTAGCCTTTATTCCCCTGCCTTTTCACCCCCAAAACACGCCACTTAAAAAGACGATGGAGCTATCCGCGCCAACCGGTTACGATGACTTAAAAACACTAGCCGTGGCCAGGTTAATGCTGGATAACTTCGACCACATAAAAGCTTTTTGGATCATGCTAGGACCAAAATTAGCTCAAGTGGCCCTTTCTTTTGGGGTTGATGATTTAGACGGGACGGTGCGGGAAGAGAAAATTGCGCATGAGGCAGGAGCCCAAACAGCTCAATATCTGCCCGAAAAAGAAATAATTAACTTAATTAAATCCGCCGGGCGAAAGCCCGTGGAAAGGGATACGTTATATTCGGTCGTCAGTCATCGGACAACGGTTGTCAGAGAATAATTTTCCGGTAACCTGATATCCGACGACTGACTACTGACAACCGACGACTTAAAGAGGAGGCACCTAACATGCGTAAGCTGCTCCTGGGTCAGGTAAACTACTTAAACTGCTTACCGGTTTATCACGCCATAGAAGAAGAACTTTTACCTTTAGAGGTAGAATTAATCAAAGGCACCCCGGCCCAGTTAAATCAAATGTTTTTAGCCAATAAAATTGATTTGGCCCCTTTGTCTTCCATTGAATACGCCCGCCATCCGGAAAAAGGGGTCATATTACCGGATCTATCCATAAGTGCTGACGGACGGGTGGCCAGCATTTTATTTTTTAGTAAACTTCCGGTAACGGAACTGGAGGAAAAAAAGGTGTTGGTGACTACCGCGTCGGCTACTTCAGTAGCGCTGCTGCAAATCTTGCTGGAACATTATTACCACGTGCAGGCAGAAATCCAACCTGCTCCCCCGGACTTACCGGCAATGCTGACTTTGGCCGAAGGGGCCCTTTTAATCGGCGACGACGCCATGCGGGCTCACCAGCAGGTAAAAAACGAGGGCTGGCCGGTTATAGTTACTGATTTAGGTGAAGTCTGGAAGGAATTTACCGGGGAAAAAATGGTCTACGCCTTATGGCTCATCCAAAAGCATTTTACCATAAGTTTTCCGGAAGAAACAGAAAATATTACCAGACTGCTTTACGCCGCGAAAAAAATAGGTTGGGCCAATGTACCCTCTTTAATTGTTAAAGCTCAACAACGCACTGGTTTGCCCTTGCCGGTGCTGGAAGAATACTTCACTATTATCAAGCATGAATTTGGCCCTGAATACCGCCGGGCTCTGTTAACCTTTTACGATTACGCTTATAAAAGTGGATTAATTGAAGAACGGGTCAAGTTAGACGTGTGGGGTGAAGAAAACGCCTAATTATCCTTTTCTTTTAGAAAAAGCAATTAACGGCGAACGGCTTAGCCCCCAAGAAGGAATAGAAATACTGGAAGAAGCTGATTTGTTAGCCCTGGGACAAGCCGCTAATTTGGTGCGCCTGCGCCTGCACCCCCAAAAAACAGTTACTTTTACTATTGACCGAAATATTAATTATACTAACGTTTGCTGGTGTCAGTGCCATTTTTGTGCTTTTTGGCGTGAGCTTAGCGATAAAGACGCTTACGTAATAGATAAAGAAGAACTGGTCCAAAAAATCAAGGAAACAATAGAAGCCGGTGGTACCAGCTTACTTTTACAGGGAGGGCTGCATCCCCATTTAGGCCTGGATTATTACTTGAATTTACTTAAATTTATAAAAGAAAATTTTAACCTCCACTTACATTCTTTTTCCCCCCCCGAAATTATCCATCTGGCCCGTAAGGAAGGTTTATCCATTCGGGAAGTTTTAGTTGCCCTGCGTAAAGCCGGTCTGGACACCCTGCCGGGCGGGGGGGCGGAAATTTTGGTTGATCGTGTCCGCGAGCAAATAAGCCCCCGTAAAATAACCGCCGGGGAATGGTTGGAAACCATGCGGCAGGCTCAGGCTATAGGCATGAAAACTACCGCCACGATGATGTTTGGTCACGCAGAAACTTTGGCGGAACGTGTTTTACACCTGGTAAAAGTGCGGGAACTACAGGATGAAACAGGAGGGTTTACCGCCTTTATTCCGTGGACCTATCAGTTTCCGGCCGGCCGTAACTTGCGGGCCCCGGCAGCTAAAATGGGTACCGGCGTTGACTACCTGCGTACTTTAGCTTTAGCCAGATTAATGTTGGACA
Organism: Desulfotomaculum sp.; assembly: GCA_003445555.1. Lineage (GTDB taxonomy): Bacteria > Bacillota > Desulfotomaculia > Desulfotomaculales > Nap2-2B > SCADC1-2-3. The sequence continues at coordinate 5,059 of DMDI01000199.1, forward strand.
ATATTCCTCACCTGCAGGTTTCCTGGGTAACCCAGGGAATAAAAGTTGCTCAGGCAGCCCTTTTCTTTGGGGCGGATGACTTTGGAAGTACCATGCTGGAAGAAAATGTAGTACGGGCGGCCGGAGCAACTGTTAGCCGCGTATCCCCGGCTGAAATTATCCATTCCATTCAAAAAGCCGAATTTAAACCTGCCCAAAGAACAGCCACTTATAAAATTATAAAAAAAATATTTTAAAAAGAAGGAAAATTGTTTTATGATTTTGAATATATAAATATTTCATGTTATTATAGTTAAGAAAAATAACTTAAAATATTAAGTAAACATCCACCAATAATTAATCATTATATACTATTATGATGATTCCAAAATAACGCCCCCTCCCTTCCCTCCCCCT
>DMDI01000103.1 GCA_003445555.1 Desulfotomaculum sp.
CCCTGGTCCTTAATGCTGCGGTAACAGTTACAGGGGCAGGTTCAATTGATACGGCTATTATTAACGTTTCAGGATCAACCATCAAGCCTGTACCTTTACATGTCGAAAAGGCAGATAATGTTACGGTAACAATAGGAACCCCGGCAGGTAGCGATACTGGCAGTGGAACAGGTAGCGGAGGTGGAAATGCTCCTTTGAATTTGGTGGGGGCATACCTTGCGGCAACCGGAGTTTCTATAGAGGGCAGTAATTCCGTTCCAGTCAATCCCATAATTAAGTTAGTTTTTGACCGAGGCGTGGTGAGAGACCACTGGAATAACAACCAAAACTGCTTTACCATGCGTAATCAATCTGGGGCAGACGTTCCAATAAATGTTTCCAGGGCGGCCAATTACACAGACGACAGCGAAAAACGAAATATTTACATCACTCCGGTCAATAATTTAATTCCAGGGATAACCTATACAATTACTATAAGCGCGAACCTTCAGGCAAACAATGACAATACCTTGGGTGTTCAGCGGGAGATCGTCTTTACTGTTGCGGCTGGAGGGGGTGGTGGTGGTGGCAATGATAGCACTCCCCCGGTATTAGCGCCAGGTTATCCGGCTATAACAAGGGTATTACAGACTTCAGTGGACTTGTTGATTAAGACAAACGAAAACGGTAAGGCCTATTATGTTGTACTGGACAATGCTGCTCCTGCCCCAACGGCGGCTCAAGTTAAGGCAGGTCACGATGCAAATAATCAAAACGCGGCTATAAGCGGCAGCGGTAATTTGACGGCAAACACGTTAGCAACTATAAATGCAAATGGTTTGACCGCAGGAACTGTCTATGACCTATATGTAGTTGCCGAAGATAATGCATCAAACCTGCAAGCAACCCCGGTGAAAATTAGGATTACAACAACCACAGAAACCGACCTGAGTACAGCCATCGTAGCGTTACCGGGCAAACAAACTGCCGGCGTACCCTTTGACTTAAGCATTGCCGAGGCAAAAGACACGGCAGGAAAGAATCTGGTAGACTCCACCGCTGTAAATGTATATTGCGATAAAGACGGTGGAGTATTTAATGGCAACGTAATCTTTACCGCCGGTGCGGCAACGGTGAGTATCAAGGTGTATACAGCCGGGACGAACACCCTAACCGTAACCATTGCCGGGATAACGCCAAAGCCTCAGGTGGAAGTAACCACAGTAGCAGCGTCACAAATCAGCTCAAAAAACTCCTCCACGAAAATCAACCCGGTCCTGGCTAAGGGAACAACCAGCATAATCACTATTACCTTAAGAGACAATTACAACAACCCGATGGTCAAAGTTACAAAGAACATCAAGATAGTTGTAAAGGTAACTAACAATGACGCATCGATAGCAGAAGAGTATATGGTGTATGACACTTCAATAAAAGAGAATATTACTCTTTCCAAGAGCATTACAACCGATTCGTTTGGCCAGAGCACATTTATAGTAATAATGCCGGCAACAATTGACGCCAGAGACGGAGTCTCCATACAAGTAACTCAGAACGACGTCACAAAACTTATAGGCAACGCTTTTATTTACAGTGAGCCCTAATAAGCCATAAAGGTTTCTACGGGGAGGAGTTTTATTGGAAGGAAAATTAATCAAACAAGGCAGGTTGTTATTTCTTATTTTGCTTGACGTTTTAAGCCTTATTTTAATTGTTTTGCCGGCAGCAGCGGGCGATGGCAGCGGGACAGGGGGAGGTAGGGAGAACCCTCTTGCTCTGGTTTCCTCTAACCCTTCTGACGGTGAGAAGGACGTCGGACTGCCGGTGGAAATAAAGCTGTGCTTCAGCAAAAATGTAGTCCATATGACCGTAAGAGATAACAACCGGAAGTGTTTCTTGCTTTATTCAGCGGACGGCACGGTACCGGTTGAAGTTGTGATGGCTGATGACCAGATCGAGCCTGAGAAAAAAAGGGAAATCGTCCTGAAGCCCCTGGAGAACCTGCGGAATGGTACAGCTTATACGGTAAAGGTGGCTCCGGAGTTGCAGTCAAAGAGCGGAGTTTTTCTGGGTAGGCAAGTGGAGATATCCTTTACTACTACCGGAGTTCCCGAAGGAAACGTTTCACCCGGCGGCAGCAATGCAAATCAAAACAATCTAACCAAAGAAAGCAAGCCGTTAACCGGAAAAACGGGGACTGACAAACCGGCTCTTAAAAGCGGTAATTCGGCCACTGTTTCCAAAGAGCCTGCCCAGGTGCCGCCCGGAGGCACAGCAAATAACTCTCCCCCGGAAAGAACTGATAACGGGGCCACTGTTGAACAAGAACTGCAAGGCGATGTTTCTTTACCTGATTATACACAAAAACCAACAAAGGAATTAAGCTGGATAATAAGCCTGGTGCTTGGAATGGCTTTACTGGGTGTAGTAGTCTACACGTTTAAGGGAGGGTGATGGCAACGCATAAAAAAGTATTCTATATCCTGCTAATTTTGAGCCCGCTGGCTTTTATCTTTATTTCCCTGTTTGTTGGCAGGTACCCGTTATCTGGAGCATCGATCGTTAAAATACTAATATGCAAGATTACAGCCGGTTCCTGTAACTTGCCGGATCAATACACTTCTATTGTCTGGGAAATCCGAATGCCCAGAGCTATTTTAGGCGCCCTGGTGGGGGGAGCCCTGGCTATTAGCGGGGCAGCGTTTCAGGGAATGTTTCGCAACCCTCTGGTCAGTTCGGGCATCCTGGGGGTTAGCTCCGGAGCCGGTTTTGGGGCAGCGCTCGCTATCCTGCTTTTTAATTCTACGTCATATACATATGTTTTTGCCTTTTTTTTCGGGGGGCTTGCAGTGCTTGCAAGCTACCTGATCGGGAGGGTATATAGCACTACCCCGGCCATTATGCTTGTATTGGGAGGGGTGATCGTTTCATCGGTTTTCTCGGCTTTGATTTCCTTTGCCAAGTATGTAGCTGATCCGTATAACCAATTGCCCACCATCGTATATTGGCTAATGGGAAGCCTGGCCACTGCACGTTATCATGACATCGTAGTCGGCGGGATTCCGATGGTAGCCGGTATTTCCGGGCTGATAGCCATCAGGTGGCGGATCAACGTACTCTCAATGGGAGACAAAGAGGCTCGCTCGCTGGGAATTGATGCTGTCGTGAACAAAGGAATTATAATTGCGTGCGCAACCCTGGCTACCGCAGGGGCTGTTTGTGTCAGTGGGATCATAGGATGGGTTGGCCTGGTAATGCCTCATATCGGACGGATGCTGGTCGGAAACGATAATAAAGTGCTTATCCCAGCCAGCCTCTCCCTTGGCGCCTGTTTCCTTATTTTTGTAGATAACCTGGGAAGGTTGATTACAGGTTCCGAAATACCTCTGGGTATTCTGACAGCCCTGGTAGGGGGACCGTTTTTTGTCTATTTGTTAAAGAAAACAAAAGGTGGTGGTTGGTAAAGGTGTTAGAAGTCATCAACGCCAGTTTCAGCTATAAGAAGCTGAACGTATTTAAAAATGTTAATTTCCGGGTAAATGAGGGAGAGGTCTTTTGTATTGTGGGTCCGAACGGGTGTGGCAAAACAACGCTCCTGGATTGCCTTCTTGGGATATTGAGTCTTAAACAGGGTGAAATACTGTTAAATAAAAGGAATATAAAAATTATTTCTCCCGCGGAGACTGCCAAACAACTGGCCTATGTTCCCCAACTACACGAAAAGACCTTTCCCTACTCAGTGATAGACATTGTACTAATGGGCAGGGCTGCACATATAGGGTTGTTTTCCGCCCCGTCTCCCCGGGATGTGGCCATTGCTGAAGAAGTCCTGGAATTAGTTGGGTTGACGTCTTTTAAAGATAGACCATATACACAACTTAGTGGTGGAGAGGCACAGTTAGTTTTGTTAGCCAGGGCGCTAGCCCAGAAAACAAAAATAATAATTATGGACGAACCCACAGCACACCTTGATTTTAAAAACGAGCTGACCGTTTTGGAAACAATCGTTCAATTAGTGAATAATACCGGTCTATCGATTATCATGGCGACCCACTTCCCCAACCACGCTTTTTATTTCGAAAACAACAGCATTGATATTTCTGTCGCCTTGATGAGCCGCATGACTTTTTCAGCGGTTGGCAGCCCTTCTGAGGTTCTGTCTGAGGATAATCTTAAGTCGATATACAGTATCAATGCCAGGGTAGTCTCGCACCGCATGGATAATGATTCCGAGTTAAGGCAGATTATTCCCATAAGCACAGTTGCCTGATTAATCCGGATGACGGAAAGAGAGTGTAATTCAATTAAAATTATGAAAAAAGTTTTAGCTTTAAGGGCACTAATCTTTTTTTTGCTTATAATAGTAAGCATAATAGCTGCCGGGTGTTCAGACGGTTACCAGTCTGCATTTCGCCCCCCGGTAGGTGCCAGGAAGGCAGAAATGATAACTGTCAGGGACTGCGCAGGCCGGATTGTCGAAGTTCCGGTTAAAGTCGAAAGGATAGGTTGCCTGTACGCTTTCTGCGGCCACGTGGTGGCCATGCTGGGCAAAGGTGAAAATATAGTCGCCGTTGTCGAGGGGTTAAAAAGGGATAAGCTTTTGACCCAGATGTTGCCGAACATAAAAGAAGCGGCAGCACCTTACACTGGAGGAGCGGTAAATTTGGAAGAATTAATAAAGGCCGACCCTGATGTTGTTTTTATCAGGGGTGAGACAGCAAGAAACAAAGGGGAAATGGAAAAGCTCGCCAAGAGCGGCATACCTTACCTGGTCGTTGATTATAGAAACATTGAAGAGCAACAATATGCCATAGGCCTGATCGGTCAAGTTATAGGTGCCCGGACGAAGGCGCAAAGATACAATGAGTATTACCAAAGATGCATTGAACGTGTGCAAAAGGACTTGAAGGCAGTTCCAGCCAATAAGAGAGTCCGTGTATACCATTCTGTCAACGAAGCCACCAGAACCGATGCCAGGGATACACTTCCTGCCGACTGGATGCAAGTGGCCGGGGCAAATAATGTCTCGGTCAATCAGGACCTCAAGCTGATTGGGGACAAGTACTTTGCCAGCCTGGAACAGATTATTTTATGGGATCCCGCCGTGATTCTTGTCAACGAGTCAGGCGTCGCTGATTATATTTTAAACAGCAGACAGTGGTCTTCAATAAGTGCTGTAAAGAACCGTAAAGTATATCAGATGCCTAACGGCATATCCCGCTGGGGCCATCCAGGTTCCTTGGAAACACCCATGGCGATATTATGGACGGCGAAGACATTATACCCTAACCTGTTTTCCGGCCTGGACATGGTTTCTGAAACCAAGTTCTTTTATAAAGAATTCTACAACTATGATTTGCCGGAAGAGCTTGTGCGGCAGATTTTAAGCGGGAAGGGAATGAGAGTCTCGAAAGAAAGTACCCGGTGAAAATTTTGCCTTACTAAATATACAGGAGGTATTTACAGATGAGGGTATTGGTATGCATTGACGATACCGATAATGCATATAGCAAAGGAACCGGAAAACTGGTTGCTGAGATTATTGAGAAGATTGAGGAACGCAAGTGGGGTAAATGCTCTAGAATTACCCGGCACCAATTGTTTGTTCACCCCGATATTCCATATACCTCACACAACAGCGCCATGTGCTTTGCTGCTGAATTAGACAAATCCCATATAAACGATTTAGCCGGCCATGTCTCCCGATACCTTGCCGGCCACAGTGCTGTGGGGTCGGATCCGGGACTCTGCATTGCCGTACCGGATCGGTTGAGCAATCCTGACCTGCTGATTAAGTTTGGGTTCAAGGCCAAGGAAATGGTTATGGAGAAAAAAGACGCCTACCTGCTTGCCGGGAAGCTGGGCATTCACCTTTCG
>DMDI01000152.1 GCA_003445555.1 Desulfotomaculum sp.
CCGCCAGACAGGCAGGAAGTACTAATATATTATTACCTAAAAATAGTAAACCAATTCTTTTTGTTTTAGACAAAAGCTTATTATAACCTTTTTATGTTTGGTTGTCAATTATTTTATTTCCACCGTGGCTCCTTGTTCTTCTACCTTAGCCTTAACTGCCTGGGCTTCGTCTTTATTTATTTTTTCTTTAATTGGACGGGGAGCATTATCCACCAGTTCTTTGGCTTCCTTTAAGCCTAAGCCGGTAATTTCCCTTACCACCTTAATCACATTAATTTTCTTTTCTCCTACGGCGGTTAATATTACGTCAAATTCTGTTTTTTCTTCTTCCTCTACCGCCGGAACAGCGGCAGGACCAACAGTAGAGGTAACGGGCATAACCATCGGCGTTTGCGCGCTAACCCCAAATTCTTCTTCAAATTTCTTGATTAATTCAGCTAGTTCTAGTACGGTTAAACCTTTAACTATTTCTAAAACTTCATTTACTTTTGACACTTTTTTGCCTCCTTATTTTTTAGTGATCTTATGTAATATTTGGTAATTCGATTTTATTAAGCATAGAACTCTCAAGAAGCTTCTGCCGCCTGTTTTTTGCGAATAGCTTCCAATGCGTAAACAAGGTTACGCAACAAGTTTTGCAAGGTCCCGGCAAACCCATTAAGCGGGTATTGAATATTTCCGAGTAACTTGCCCAAAAGCACCTCCTTGGAGGGTAATTTAGCCAATTGCTGCACTTGATTTAAATCAAGCGTCTTACCACTTAGAACACCGGCTTTAAATTCTAGCTGCTTAAATTCACGCGTAAATTCAGCTAATATTTTAGCGGGTATCATGTTCTCGTCCAGGCTAAAGGCAATTGCCGTTGGTCCTTTTAAAAACGGGGCTAAATCATGCCAGCCTAATTCTTTTGCCGCCAGCACCGAAAGAGTATTTTTAGCTACTTTAAATTCACCCCCTGATTCTTGTAATTTACGTCTAACCTTATTCATGGCGGTTACATCTAAACCACGGTAATTTACTAAAATTAAAGACTTAGCCTGCTGAAAACTTTCTTTTAAATCAGCCAATGATTTTTGCTTTTCTTCTTTCGTCGGCACCTAACTAACCTCCCTTCTTCTAGCCTAAAACAAAAAGCCTTTTTAACCAAGGCTTTTTGTGTTGATAACTTAAAAATGTAAGAATATTTTTACTGAAAGTTAAAGCCTTGGTTGGCGGCGTTTGCCTTTAATAAAAAACCAACTGTCTTAGGCGATTTTATATTTTTACGGATAATTTTTAAGCCCGTACGGGCGTTAAATTTAACAACCCTACTTTTACCCCTGGCCCCATGGTAGAGGAAACTGATATTCCTTTAATATACTGGCCTTTTACGGCGGCAGGTTTTGTCCGTACCAATTGTTCTACTAACGTACTTAAATTTTCTACTAACTTATCCGTGGCGAAGGAAACTTTTCCTATAGGGGCATGAATAATTCCTGCCTTATCCACCCGGTATTCAATTTTACCGGCCTTAACTTCTTCAACGGCCCGGGATACGTCCATAGTCACCGTACCAGTTTTGGGGTTAGGCATTAAGCCGCGCGGCCCTAAAATACGCCCTAACCGCCCGACTAGGCTCATCATATCAGGGGTAGCGATAGCTACTTCAAAACCCAACCAGCCTTCCTGCTGAATTTTTGTTACCAAGTCTTCGGCTCCAACAAAATCTGCCCCCGCTTTTTCGGCTTCCCTGGCTTTTTCACCTTGGGCAAAAACAAGTACCTGACGCGTTTTACCCGTACCATAGGGCAAAACGACAGCTCCCCGTACCTGCTGGTCAGCATGCCGGGGGTCTACCCCTAATTTAATTGTGGCCTCAACTGTTTCGTCAAACTTAACCCAAGAAACTTTTTTAATTACTTCTAGGGCTTCCAAAGGCGAATAAATAGCATTATTATCTATTTGTTGGCAAGCCTTAAGATAATTTTTACCATGTTTAGTCATAATATTCCTCCTTGGTGGTATTAACGGATAATTCCTCCCACTATTTAAAAGAATGCCGCCTTACTCTGGCGCAACCTCAATACCCATACTTCGGGCTGTTCCTTCAATTATACGCATGGCGGCCTCAAGGGAACGAACGTTTAAATCCGGCAACTTGGTTTCGGCAATTTCTCTAACTTTAGCCCGGGAAATTGTGGCTACTTTTTTACTTTTTGGTTCCGCCGACGCCTTTTCCAAACCAACCGCTTTTTTAAGCAGGACCGAGGCCGGAGGCATTTTGCAAATAAAGGTAAAGCTTCTATCTTCATAAACAGTAATTTCTACCGGAATAATCGTGCCTACCTGACTTGCTGTTCGTTCGTTGTAATCTTTAACAAAGGCCATAATATTAACCCCGTATTGGCCTAAGGCTGGACCCACCGGGGGTGCAGGGGTAGCCTTCCCGGCCGGAACTTGTAGCTTTACAATGGCGGTAATTTTTTTAGCCATTTCTATCTCTCCTTATATTATCTTTTCCACCTGGTAAAAATCTAATTCTACCGGTGTTTCGCGACCAAAAATTGAAATATGTACTTTTAATTTATTTTTATCCGGATAAATTTCTTCTACCGTACCGGTAAATTTTGCAAATGGGCCGCTAGTTACCCGAACCGGGGTGTGTATAGGAAGATCAATTCTTGTTTTTGGCTCTTCCGTTTTCGTTGAGCGCATAACTTGCTGCATTTCTTCTTCAGTCAATGAGACGGGTTTCCCTCCGGACCCAACAAAACCGGTCACCCCCGGCGTATTTCGCACTACATACCATGAATCATCGGTCATAATCATATTTACTAATACATAACCAGGAAAAATTTTTCTTTTATTTATTTTTTTGCGGCCATCTTTTATTTCAATTTCATCTTCTACGGGAATTATAATTTCAAATATTTTTTCTTCCATGTTCATGGAACAAATCCGTTTTTCCAGATTGGCTTTTACTTTATTTTCGTACCCCGCATAAGTATGCACAACATACCATTGTCCTTCCATAAATAAGAGACCCTGAAATTAGGTCCCCACCTCCATAGACTTATTTTATGATTAACTGAAGTAAAAAACTCAAAAGCGAATCAAAAAGCCAAATTAGGACCCCAACGGCCACTACAGCTACCAACACCACCCCGGTG
>DMDI01000027.1 GCA_003445555.1 Desulfotomaculum sp.
GGGCGGCCTGGGGGCGGGGTTTCCCCGGGCCCTTCGCCGCAGCAGGGGGTAAACCGGCATGGGGGTTTTACCCGTTCACGACCCGGGTTGCGTGGGGGGGGCCCGCCAGGACAGCCCCTTAATTGTGGGGGGGGGGGAAAAAAAAAACTTCATTCCCTCAGGCGCACCGGCCCTGTTAAAGTACACCCGCCAAGCCCTCATTCCTTCTGATGGGGAGATGGTCATAGTTACCCCGGAGAAGGTAGAAATTAAAGATCGCCGGCTTAAGTCAGTCCAAAAACCAATCTTTGAAGTAAAGTGGGAAGAGGCGCAGGCCGAAAAAGGCGGTTTTGCCCACTTCATGCTTAAAGAAATTTACGAGCAACCGCAAGCCATCCAGGAAACGTTAAGGGGGCGTCTGACGGCTGACAGCACAAAGGTGACTTTGGGGGAACTACCGTTGGCCGGGGTAAAGAAAATATTTATTACTGCTTGCGGTACCGCCTACCACGCGGGCCTGGTGGGAAAATACGTAATTGAAAAGCTGGCCCGCCTGCCGGTAGAAGTGGAACTGGCGTCAGAATTCCGCTACCGTCAACCTTTAATTACCCCGGAAACATTAGTTTTAATAATCAGTCAATCCGGGGAAACCGCCGATACACTTGGCGCCCTGCGGGAAGCCAAAAAAATGGGGGCCCCGGTGGTCGCCGTAACCAACGTGGTGGGCAGTTCGGTAGCCCGGGAAGCTGATTTTAACCTATACACCTGGGCCGGTCCGGAAATTGCCGTGGCCTCAACCAAAGCCTATACCACCCAGTTAATTACCATGTACTTACTGGCTCTTTATTTAGCGGATAAGCAAAAAACTTTGCCGGCCGAAGAGATACAATCCTTAATAAAGGAGCTAAAAATTTTAAGTCAGAAAGCGGCCGAAGTTTTGCCCCAAGCGGCCATATTCAACCAGGAACTGGCAGATAAGTACGCCCAAAAAGAAAATATCTTTTTTATTGGGCGGGGCTTGGATTATGTGGTAGCCATGGAAGGGTCTTTAAAGCTAAAAGAAATTTCCTATATTCACGCCGAGGCTTATGCCGCCGGGGAGTTGAAGCACGGGACCCTGGCTTTAATTACGGATGAGGTGCCGGTTGTTGCTCTGGTAACTCAAAGGGCTTTGCTGGAAAAAACAATTAGCAACATTAAAGAAGTAAAGGCCCGGGAAGCAACCGTTATAACTTTTGCCGCTGCGGGTTTAAAAGAAGTGGAGGATGTGTCCGACCACGTATTTTACCTTCCCCAAACCCATCCTTTACTTAGTTCTGTTTTAACCGTAATTCCTTTACAGTTATTGGCCTATTACATGGCCGTGGCCCGGGGCTGCGATGTTGACCAGCCCCGCAACCTGGCCAAAAGCGTGACGGTGGAATAGGAAAGGATTGTTTTACCTAAGTTTTGATCGGGTGCCCCCACCCTAACCCTCCCCCTTTAAGGGGGAGGGTTAGGGTGGGGGCGTTCGACCCTATAAAATATGATTGCATAACAATAAAATAATGTTTAGTATATTTGGATCAATTTATGGGGAGGCAAGGGGACGGTTCTTTTGCCTGCTCCCTTATTCCCCTATATACTTTGATTTTCTCTACCATACTTTTGTCTATCCCAAGTACTTCAGCGATTTTTCGTGGTGATAATTTTATGTTAGTCCTTAAGTGTGCTATGACCTTTTTCCGTAATTGGGGATCTTCTTTGACTTCTTCTATTTTGATTGCGGGTTTGACGGTTTTTAAATAGGCCCTTAAATATTCCCGCCCCTCCTCTATTGTCCGTATTTCATCCTCTCTCTCGCAGTCCAGAAATACCGTATCATCGGGTTCAATCGAGAATCGTTTAAATTCCTTTATGGCTTCCTTTCTGTCGTTCGCCTTAGTGCGTTTAGAGCAAAGGCTAGAGGGTCTTGCCACCAGTATAAATTTATTACGAAGCGAAAGGAAAAACCGTTAACGTAGAAAAAGAACGTCCCCCTACTTCCACAGTAAAAGAGGCCAAACTGTGGCACTAAGAATAATTCTTAATCTTAAGCCTCCTCCAATGGCGATGCAAAGCAGAAACGAATTCGAGGCGTACCAGATCAGAAACATAAACAGAATTCTCCGGCATGATTATCAAATCAGTAACAAGTTCCGTTCCAGGCTCTTCATGAAAAAATTTTATTAATGCAGAGGTGTCAAAAAATAGGTTCATACACGGTCATTTCTTTCGTTTATAATGTCTTGACTAAGCGAACCTTTACAATCTCTCAAAGCAAGACGTGTCAGCAGATAACCATTTTCCGGTTTTTTCGATTCATTTTTTTTATTCTGCTTCTTAAGAGATAAAACCAGATCGTAGACTCTCAATATGCTGTGTGAGTTAAGCAACTCTATTTCCTGCAGCAGGCGTTTTTTTGCTTGCATGAGTTCAATACCCTCCTTTGCAAGTATATTATACCCAATATATATCTATTCGCACCCTTATCAGGTGCCTTTTTCTGAAATCAGCCCCTTCTCCTCCAGCCAGTCCATAATCCGGGCCAGGCTTTCCGCCGCCGTTTCCCGGCCGGTTTCCACCACCAGATAGCGGTTCTCCGGAGGATTTTCAGGCAATATTCCAAATATTACAGGCTTCGAAAGACTTCAAAATAGGAATGCCGTCAAAGCTTTTCAATTTCAGCAGGTGTTCATCCCCGGAAACAATAGCCCCGGCGCTTGCCTCCAAAGCACATTCTAAAACTCTATTATCGGGAGGGTCCTCCACAATAACATTTATTTGCTGACGGGGGATAACCAGGTGTTCCGGTTGACATAGCCATGCCATTACCCTGGGTAAATCGGGATGCATGGCTACCACTTTAAGCTTAGGGTAGGTTATAACCAGGCTCAATTCGTCTATCAACGCCGGGCTGATGAAAAGTTCCAGTTTCCCCTGCATACACGCCCTTAACAACCGATGGGGAGTACCGGCCCAGCCGATGGCGGAAACTAGTGTATTTGTATCCAGAACGACCCTCACCGGGAACGGATCTCACGGATTGCTTCGTCCACTGTTTCACAAGGGATACCCTCCGCGGCAACCGCCTGCCGGATCCGTTCCAGCGCTTCGACGAGTTGATATTCTTTTGTCTTTTCAACCAAAGACTTCAACCGTAAATACTCGTCATAATCTAAAAGAATGGCCTTTCCCTTAGAGCGTCGGGTGATGATCACCGGTTGTTTATTTTCATTCACCTGGTTAATTAAATCTCCCAGAATCCTCCGGGCACTTTCTACATTCATAATGTTTTCCATAAGATTCACCTCTACATTTAGCTTACAATATATAACCTTTAGCTGTCAACATAACAAAATATTAAACTTTATTAAAACCTGTAACCTCGACCGTAACCAAAAATTATTACATTTTTAATAAAACTGTGATAAAACAAAACAAGCGAAAGGATGTGAAAGGTTGCCAAGCAAGGAGTGCCATAGGCATGTATACTCCTGAATTAATAACCCTGGCGAAAGAGGGAAAGAGATGAAAATTAGCAAAAATGCATTTGAAGAAACGACCAAAAGAAATCGAAGACTTTATGAGCAATATGCTCAACCATCGCTGTTTCCCGGAAGGTAACGTATTAACAAGCGAGCAGGCCAGAAAACGATTGACAAAGGCCTCCAAAGCATGAAGCTCGTAAAATCTGCTCCTCCGATTGGTAATATCAACATTGATTCATTTTCATATCTTGTCCCGCAGGCTTTTTGAAGGCCCAAAACCTGTTTAGGGTAAAATTAGAAACTGGCACCACCGTCAATACGCATAATTGTCCCGCTAAGTACCACCATTCTAAAACCTGCACCGTTAAATACATTATCCCGGTATTAAGAGACAATCCAATAAGACAGACCAAGTAGGGGCGTATTGCAATACGCCCCTACAAAATAAATACCATGATTTCCTTGGGCCCCAAAAGTAAAACGGTGGTTTAAAATATAAGAAACCACCACGGCCAGGATAAACCCGATAGTAGAAGCTGGTATAGGAGGGAAATTAAGCAGTTCAACTAAAAAAGCCAGGGTACCAACATGGGTAAAAGTAGAAACTATCCCCACCAGTCCAAACCGGATAAACTGAGTGAAAAGTTGGTAATACGGGGAGGGATTAGATAAATAATTTTTGTATCGGCAAGAGGATTTTGTGATATTTGGGCCTGGATCATTGTTAATTCTGTATATTGCGGAATTGTAAACCCGATAGTTACGTTATAAGTAGCCCATAATCCGGTAATTAATGGTACGCCAATCATCAGTATGTTTTTAATTTCAACCCACTTTGGTAAAGGGAGCATCTGCCAGAGCCCACGAATGGCAAAAAACATATATAAGATGTAAGGTTCAGTCAAAAAACTAAATCCGATTTAAAATAATCAACACCCGGAAAATAATATTGTCAACCTTTGTTTGACGATATGTCTCGTTCTTAAAAGCGTATCGCAAACGGCCCATAAATGTTTTGCGCTCATTTATAAACCGCTCCAGGATTAATTTTTTATCTAAAGGAAGAGATTCTCCGTAGATCTTGCTAAACTCCTCTGCTTGCAAAGTAACATATTGTATTCTGCCCTGCTTTAAAAATCTCCTGGTTCTTTCTCTCCATTTTAAAAACATGCTGCTTTTTTCACCAATCATATTGCCGGAATGCTGGCGATACAATATCCTGGATTCTACATCATAAATTACTTTTCCAAACGCAGAAACAACTTGATAAATCCACCAGTCATGCATCATTGCCGACGATGGCAGTTTTTTTAAGATTAATTGTTGGGCAGCATTGTTTATAATAATTGTGCATCCAGTGGCAATGTTCTGAACCAAAGCATTGCCAAAAGCCGGTTCTCGCCTGGGGATCTGTGATGACCCTATAATTTTAAGCTTTTCATCCACTATGGTAACCCGAGAGCAATACATAACCGGTAAGTTATTACCATATTTCTCTAAAATACTGATTGCCCGGGAAACCTTATCTTCTTTCCATACATCGTCTTGATCACAGAAAACCACATATTCTGCATTAGGTGATGAAAGCTGAAGCAGCTTTAAAAAACTTCTTACAGCTCCTAAATTTTCTCCCGGTAATATTTGTACATTCTTTATACCTGAGTATCTTTTAAGTACGTACAACGTCTCATCACTTGAGCCATCATCTCGAACAAGTATTTCTATATCCGGAAAGTCTTGATTTAACACACTATCCATCAGCTCTTTTAAGTATTTTTGTCCGTTATACGTCGATAATAAAACCTGAACTTTAGGGTTTCTCACGATACCACCCTATAAAACAAATTATCATAATCAATCAAACTCAAAGTCCCGAAGAGACATGACTCTGACTAACTAATAATTGTTTATTGGCTATATTTTTATATATTCTATAATATTCATAAGCTTCCTGTTCAATGGTTGGAATCATTATCTTTGTTATATTTTCTTTTAATTTATTAAGCATTTCCGGGTCAGCGGCTATTGTTTCAATAATTATCCTTAAATGTTCTGAGTCGCCTACCTTAAAGGTATACCCGTTAAAACCATCACTAATTTTTTCAGCTATTCCTCCTATATTAGAAGTAATTACAGGAACATTACAGGCAAGAGCTTCGTGTAGTGTAAGCGAATAACTTTCGTATACTATCGATGGTATTATAAGCACATCAATTCCCTCAAAAACATCTCCAATCTGTTCAAAACTATATGTTCCGCAAAATTCAATTCTACTATCTTTTCCAGCTACTTTTTTCATTTTTTCTACATAATTTTTATCTGGTCCAGAACCGTAAATTTTTAAAAATGTATGGTTAACTCTCATCTTTTTAAAGGCTTCCAGTAAAATATGTACACCTTTATGATAATTCAATGAGCCTGCATAACAAAAAGTAAGTTTATCTTCCCTCTTATAAGCCTTTCTATTTTTCTTCAGGTTCATAAAGCTTAAACCATGATTAACAATTTTTAAGTCCAAGCTTTTATTTTCCTTTAGAAAAAGGCTAGCTAAAAATCTGGATGGCGAAACAACAACGTTGGCTTTAAATAAAAAGTTTTTCGCCAATTTAAGCCGTTGCCCAATTACTTGTGGGGTAAATTCAGGGCAAAGACTTTGGCATGTGCTATCACCTTCTGGGCCCTTACATAAATCACCAGTTGAGGTAATAAGGTTAACCTTAGGACACATTAACCAAAAATCAGTTAAGGTAATCACATAAGGAATATTCAACGATTGAGAAGCAAGAGCTAATTCGTGAACTCTCATGGGGTGGCCTATATGAACAATGTCAGGTAATTCTTTTTTAATAATATTCTTGGCTAGCTTTGCCAATCTTTCATCTTTAAGAGCAAAATGTAAATCTACTGGAGGGTTCTCATATTTAAACGCTAGTATTGGAATACCTTTATACATAAATTCTTTAGCTAATATTTCCCCAAATTTTTTATCGTAAAAAGAATTATTATAAAAACTATACGTAATAACTTTCACTTTATTTCCAAAGTTTTGCATCATGGTAGCCAGATTAAATACAAATTTTTCTGTTCCCGTATAATACTCAGGATAGAATTGGTGAATTAAATATAAAATTTTCATGGTCATATTCCTGCCTTCAGTTCGTTATAAATAATTTTTTGTTCATCGTCATCTTGATTTGTCAAGTAGAGATGTGCTAGGTGAGCTCCACATATTAAGGCAAAGCTTTTAAAAATAAAAGACCTAACTTCTTCCAAAAGAAAGTCGTCAATTAAATCATAGGTATTTCCCATATATTCAAATGCCATTTCAACAAAATTTAAGATTGAGGGAATAAGAATTCCTCTATATTCTTTTTCAATTTGAGATGTTTTGTGTCTTGTATGGATCTTTTGCATGAACCGCTTAAATTCCTCATCGACATATTGGTTACTATTTACTTCG
>DMDI01000137.1 GCA_003445555.1 Desulfotomaculum sp.
AATACTTAAACCAACACCGGCAACAGTTGAACAGTTATTTACAACGGCCGGTTTTCCGTAGACCAGTCCAGGAAATTTGCGGCCGGCAGGAACAAATAATAGATTTTACCGTGCAGCGCCTAAAAAACGCCGTTAGAAAGCAGGGCGAGGAGAAAGAAAGGCGCTTAGCCGTTCAAACGGGAAGGCTGAAGACCCTAAGCCCCCTGGCTACCCTGGCCAGAGGTTATAGTATATGCCTTCGCCGGCACCCCCCTGAGGTGCTGACGACGGCCGCGGCGGTTAAAGAGGGAGATAGGGTTGAAGTTAAGTTATTTCAAGGCAAACTGGATTGCCAGGTGGCTAAAAGTATCCGTGATTGTTCTTCTTACTGATTTTGGGCGGGATCCCTACGTGGGAGTTATGAAGGGGGTTATTCTTTCTATCTGCCCCCGGGCTCAATTAATTGACCTGACCCACCACGTCACCCCCCAAAGCATTCGTGAAGGAGCCTGGCATCTTTTGGCCAACTATGCTTATTTTCCAAAAGGCAGTATATTTTTGGCCGTTATTGACCCGGGGGTGGGGACAAAACGGAAAGCGTTGGCGATAAAAACAAAAGCGGGTTACTTTATTGGTCCAGACAATGGTTTATTATACCCGGCGTCGGTAAAAGCAGGTATGGTGGACGTGATTGAACTTGACCCCGCAAAAGGCGCCAGCTTTACCTTTCACGGCCGGGACGTTTTTGCGCCTGCGGCGGCAAAATTAGCGGCGGGGGGTCCTTTTCATAAACTGGGTAAGCCTGTAGAACCCGAAAATAAGTTTAACTTCTACCTGGCCGGCCGGAGTGGGGAGGTAGTTACTATTGACCGGTTTGGTAACGTAATAACGAATGTCCCCCCTTCTCGAAATTCGTTATTCGAAGTTCGATATTCGATCTCGAACCTCAAACCTCGAACCTCGAAACATAGCCGTCAAAGTTACGCGGTAAAGTTAATGAGAGGCGAAAGAAGCTATTTTACTTTAGAGTTACCCTATTATCTTGCTTATGCCCTGGCCCCGGCTAATGATTTATTTCTAATTACCGGCTCTAACGGCACGCTGGAAATATCAGTTAAAAACGGGTCCGCCGCCTCAACTCTTCTGGCGCAGGTGGGGGATAGGGTGATTATTGAATAAAACGGTGGTGTTTTAAGTCATTCCATTTTTTCTTTTTACCTTAATAACCCTCTTGCTTGACCAGTTTTCAAAAATGATCGTGCAAAAATTTTTAACGGAAGGAGCCACTATTCCGGTATGGCCTCCCTTTTTTTACCTTACATATGTTCATAACCCCGGAATTGCCTTTGGCTTATTTCCCAACCAAGGTACGCTTTTAGCCGTCATGGTAGTTATGCTAATTATTGCTGCCGCAGCCGCTTATTTTTTACTTACCCAAAGCCGTCCTTTGACTAAGGTAGGACTGGGATTAATCTTAGGTGGCGCTTTGGGAAATATAATAGACCGTTTACGGATAGGTCAGGTAATAGACTTCCTGGACTTTCGCTTTTGGCCGGTTTTTACTCTGGCTGATGTGGCCATTGTCTGCGGAGCTTTACTCTTCATTGTAGCGCTGGGACAAAAACCAAAAACAGACCATAAAGGCTAAAAATTTTGATATGGTGATATTCTTTATTTAAAAATATTTAAAAAACTTGCTGTTCGTCCACAAGGAGCTGAATTGCGCAAGGTCGCCGCTGAATTAAAGAAATAACCATTAAATTTGGGAACGGTCTATTAACGGAGGTATGTTTTATTCATTTTGCCTTTAAGATAACGCATGAAGATACCCAAACCCGGGCCCGTACCGGCATTTTACAAACCGCGCGCGGCGCTATTCAGACACCTGTTTTTATGCCCGTGGGCACCCAGGCGGCCGTAAAAACGCTTGCCCCCGATGAAGTAAAGTCTTTAGGGGCGCAAATAATCCTGAGCAACACCTACCATTTATACTTGCGTCCGGGCCACGAGCTAATTCAAAAAGCAGGCGGGTTGCATAAATTCATGAGTTGGAAAGGTCCAATTCTTACCGATAGCGGGGGCTACCAGATATTTAGCCTGGCTCCTTTACGCCGGGTAACGGAAGAAGGAGTTTGGTTCCGTTCCCATATTGACGGCAGCGAACATTTTTTTACCCCCGAAAAAGTTATGGCGTTGCAATTAGCCTTAGGATCAGATATTGCCATGACCCTGGACGAATGTATTCCTTACCCGGCCACCCACGTTCAAACCAGGCTGGCTTTACACCGCACCACTTCCTGGGCTTACCGTTACCAATCAGCACTTAAGACGGCTCCGGCGGAAAAGGAGCAAGCAATATTTGGCATCATTCAAGGCGGTACGTACCTGGACTTGCGCCGGCAAAGCTCCCATGAATTAATAGAATTAGATTTTCCCGGTTACGGTATTGGCGGTTTGAGCGTAGGCGAGCCAAAAGAAATAATGTATGAGGTGTTGGACTATACCGTTCCTTTACTGCCTGCCCATAAACCGCGTTATTTAATGGGCGTGGGTTCGCCTGACTGTCTATTGGAAGGGGTAGCCCGGGGAATAGATATGTTTGACTGTGTCCTGCCCACCCGCTTAGCCCGTAACGGCACGGTATACACTTCCCAGGGCAAGCTGGTGGTGCGCAACGCGGCCTGGGCCCAGGACTTTTCTCCCTTGGACCCTGCGTGCAATTGTTACACCTGCCGAAATTTTACCCGCGCCTACCTGAGGCATTTGCTAAACGCTAAAGAAGTCCTGGGAATTCGTTTAACCACCGTCCATAATTTATTTTTTATTTTTAATT
>DMDI01000098.1 GCA_003445555.1 Desulfotomaculum sp.
CCCTGGAAATTTGTGAAACTTTGGTGCGTAGTGGGGCGGTTGACGTTGTGGTTATTGATTCAGTAGCCGCTTTAGTTCCTAAAGCCGAGATAGAAGGAGAAATGGGGGACATCCACGTCGGTCTGCAGGCCCGGTTAATGTCTCAGGCCTTGCGAAAACTTACGGCTGTAATCAGCAAATCACATACCACCGTTATTTTTATTAACCAGTTGAGAGAAAAAGTGGGGGTTATGTTTGGTAATCCGGAAACAACTCCCGGGGGAAGAGCTTTAAAATTTTACGCCTCTATCCGGCTGGATGTGCGTAAAATAGAAACCTTAAAACAGGGCATGGATGTTATCGGCTGCCGGACCAGGGTTAAGGTGGTTAAGAATAAGGTAGCCCCGCCATTTAAGCAGGCCGAATTTGATATTATGTACGGTAAGGGTATCTCACGGGAAGGCAGTATCCTTGATACGGCTGTAGCATTAGGTATTATTAACAAAAGCGGTGCCTGGTATTCCTGGGGAGATGAACGTCTAGGTCAAGGGCGGGAAAACGCAAAAGACTTTCTTAAGGAGCATTTAGAAATAAATAAGGAAATTGAGCAACAGATTCGTCAAAAATTAAACGGGGGAGAAATTAAAACTTCATCCATATCTAACTCCCCGGCAATAGAAGATGCCGCCACTGAATTAGAAGAAATAGGATTAACAAATCTAACAAACAAGCCTGAAGAGGCCTAAGACAGATAAGAAGGTAAACCTTAACAAACTTATATTTAAAAAAATAAAATACATCATGGACAACGGTAGAAAATTAAGCTAGTTGCGTCCTTTTAAGGATTAAACATAGATAATCAGGTCGTTGATCGCCGGGGCGCAGATCGTCAGGAAATTTCTTAGGTTTTATTTTATATTGACGTCTGAAGTCTGGCGACTGGGGCCGGTTGTAGAACATTAGTCGTCAGGAGTTTTTGGCTAAAATAGTTTAAATTTATAGTTGTTTACTATTTTTCTCCAGACTTTTCTCCTGACGTCTGACGACAGATGTTCGTATTGCCTTGTGGCTAAAGATGAAAATTATTAATCTGCCGGGTAAGGCTGTTTAATTGGTAAATTTTTATCTAGTTATACATGGCAGGCAGGTTTGGTTTTTTATAGTTAAAAGGTACTAATTCATTTTCTACCGTTGCTTAAGAGCACGGTATTTTTTTTGGAACATAATCTTCCCGATTATGATAGTAAGAACTAAAGAAGAGGTGATTTTAGTTGTGTCGGAGCAAATAATTATAGCTTTAGCTATAGTAGCCGTAATTGTTTCTTTTGCCTCGGGTTATTTTCTGCGAAAATATCTAGCTGAGGCAAAAATTACTTCGGCCGAAGCAGAAGCCAAAAAAATTATTGATGAAGCAATTATACTTTCGGAAGCCAAAAAAAGAGAAGGTATTTTGGAAACCAAAGAAGAATGCTTGAAGCTGCGCCACGAAATGGAAAAGGATATTAAGGAACGACGGGCTGAACTGCAACGGATGGAGCGGCGGTTGTTACAAAAAGAAGAAACTTTAGACCGTAAAATTGAAAATGCGGAACAAAAAGAAGAAAGATTGGTCCGACAAGAAAACGAAGTGGCTAAAATAAAGCTAAATTTAGAAGAATATTACCATAAACAGGTAAAAGAACTGGAACGTATTTCCGGATTAACCACCGGGGAAGCCCGTCAGAACATACTAGCCGAGGTAGAAAAAAATATGCAGCCTGAAATTATGTCTTTAATTAAAGAAATCGAAGGCAAAGCTAAAGAACAAGGAGAAAAAAAAGCCCGCGAAATTATCAGCCAGGCGATTCAACGTTGTGCCGCCGATCACGTAACGGAAACCACCGTGGCGGTAATCCCTTTGCCCAATGACGAAATGAAGGGTCGCATTATCGGCCGGGAAGGTCGTAATATCAGGTCTTTCGAAACCCTAACGGGTATAGATTTGATTATCGATGATACTCCGGAAGCAGTAATTTTATCCGGGTTTGATCCTATTCGTCGTGAGGTAGCCCGGTTGGCGTTGGAAAAATTAATCGTGGACGGGCGTATTCATCCGGCCAGAATTGAAGAAATGGTCCAAAGAGCCCGGCAAGAGGTAGAGACCCAAATACGGGAAGCCGGTGAACAGGCTGTTTTCGATACTTCAGTTCATGGCCTTCATCCCGAGATGGTTAATATGTTGGGAAGATTAAAATTTCGGACCAGTTATGGTCAAAATGTACTTAAACATTCTATTGAGGTTGCCCATTTGGCTGGCTTGATGGCCGCTGAACTTGACGTAGACATAAAATTGGCTAAACGGGCAGGCCTGCTACATGACATCGGTAAAGCCACCAATCATGAAGTAGAAGGTCCTCACGTGACTGTTGGGGTGGAGTTGGCTAAAAAATATCATGAACAGCAAGAGATTTTGCACGCTATTGCGGCTCATCACGGCGATGAGGAACCCCGAACAATTATTGCCGTTTTAGTCCAGGCGGCTGATGCCATCTCAGCAGCACGTCCTGGAGCACGACGGGAAACATTAGAATTATATATCAAACGGTTGCACAAATTAGAAGATATTGCCAGTTCTTTTGATGGGGTGGATAAATCATACGCCATCCAGGCTGGACGTGAGGTACGTATTATGGTTAAGCCGGAAAAAATTGATGATTTAGGAGCTATTTTTTTAAGCCGCGAAATCAGTAAAAAAATTGAAAAAGAATTAAACTATCCCGGTCAGATAAAGGTAACTATTATAAGGGAAACCCGGGTAGTTGATTATGCTAAATAAATAGATAGTTTTCTAAGAGGGAAGGGATAATTTTATGATTTTAAACAAGGAAGGTGACCTGGTTGACAAAAAAGTTCAAGGGGGGAAATGCGATAAACAATAGCTTTGAAGTTCCCCCTAATCCTAAAAAAATGACTTATGGGGCAGAAGAATTATTAGTATCTATTCTGATGTGTTATCCTGAAGTAACGGCAGTTAATTTTGACCCATTAAACCAGGTTTTAAAATTTACCTTTATTGTAAACAGTATTTTAACCAACAAAGAAAAGACTAAAATTAAACAATTAATGTTGGATAGCATAAACGTTTTTAACTCTTTAAGGAGCAACCGGACCCGTTTAATTAATATTATATACCAGAGCAGTGATAATTTAACTATAATTGAATTGCAGCGCGATATGGAGACCATAGTCCAGGGGGAAATTGCTGTAGTAATGGGACTTTTTCAGCATTGCTTAAAAACATCCCTGGTTACTGAAGATAATATACCGGTAATTGAAGAAGAATTAGCCATCCAAGAAAAAAAAATAAATTATCTGCTAGAAAGCGTCAAAAAAACTACCCGGGATAAATATTTATTTGCTTTTCGGGAAAAGGGGCAGGTATTAGTTTTTGATAAGTAACTCAGAGGGAAAACCTTTACGTTTGTTAATGATCGGGGATATTGTGGGGCGGTCCGGCAGACGGGCAGTGAAAGAAACAATACCTCTGCTGCAAAAAGAGGGTGATTTTGATTTTGTTATTGCTAACGGTGAAAACGCGGCCGGAGGGTTGGGAATTACCCGAAAAGTAGCGGATGAGCTTTTTAGTTGTAACGTTGATGTGATTACTACGGGCAATCACGTCTGGAGCAAAAAGGAAATACATAGCTTTATCAGCCGTGAAGAAAGATTAATTCGGCCGGCAAATTTTCCCCCCGGTGTTCCGGGGGTGGGAGGTAATGTTTTTTTAACTAAAAATAATTTGAAAATTGCCGTTATAAATCTTGCCGGGCGTACTTTTATGCCGGCTTTAGATTGTCCTTTCCGGAAGGCGGATGAGTTAGTATTAAAATTAAGCGGCTTAACTAAGTTGATCGTTGTAGATTTTCACGCCGAAGCAACCTCAGAAAAAGTGGCCCTGGGTTGGCATCTCGCGGGCCGGGTATAGGCCGTATGCGGTACCCATACCCATGTCCAAACAGCAGATGAAAGAATACTATACGGGGGTACCGCTTATATTTCTGATGTAGGCATGACCGGTCCCAGGGACTCTGTTATAGGGGTAAAAAAAGAGTTGGCTATCGAGAAATTTTTAAGCCAAGTACCCAAAAAATTTGAGGTGGCTACTGGTTCTTACCAGTTTAACGCGGTGACCATTGAAATTGACCCTCAAACAGGAAAGGCCCAACTAATTAAGCGGATTCAAAATTATGAATAGTTGCAAAAAAGTTTTTATTATAAAAGGAATTATTTTACCTCTAGCGAATATATAATCTTAAGGAATGGATCTAATAAATCTTGAGACGAGTTAAGAAACAATCTATCTTACAAAATAAGGAGGCCAAAAAATATGGAAGTATTGAAAG
>DMDI01000251.1 GCA_003445555.1 Desulfotomaculum sp.
CTAAATTCAGGCTTTTCCTGACGGTTACAACCTCCCTATACAGTTCCATCGGTAATGAGAGAAGTCTGGTAGTAGGCAGGGCGTCTTCAATAAATTTCTGAAAAATGTCCTCTTTACCATATTTGAACAGGATTACACCAATAGAATGCAAAGAGAAATCTGTTATGTTGAGATTTCCGATATTGTTATCCAGAAACTTCTTACAACTTTCTTTCCCATCCTGCCTCAAGAGTATTTCTAAAAATACATTCGTATCCACTAAAAACATTATCTCCACTCCAAAGCCCTATGTTGCAATTCAATAGAAGTGAATTTCTCCCGTAGCTCTAATAAGCCCCCTTCCCAGTCGAACTTAAACCTTTTCGCCATTTTTTTACCTTTATACTTCTTTAGCAGAAACTCCATATAATCCAAAACCTCCCTCCTTAAATCTTCAGGAAGCTCTTGTACTTTCAGCTCGATTTCCTTTTCATACATGATTCTTACCTCCCTGATATTTTATCGGTCTCTTCCTATTTAAAGGATGTCGCTTAATGGGCGGCGGCATATCCGAAGTTTGAGAAAATTATATCATAATTTACGAAAATTTTGGATATGCCGCAGTTGTGCGATGTCGCAAGCGGAGCGAGCGGCAAAACAGAACTGCGGGAACCGCCGCCCATTGTGCAAAATCCAGCGAGCGGATCGAGCGATTTTGCACAACGTATCGCAAATATGCGAAGTTTGGTATAAGCCAAATTTGAGTGGAGCAATCTTTAATTACGAAACCGCATATTTGCTGTTATGTCTCCAGTAAAGGCAAAATCCGAAGGATTTCGAGTTGTGAGGCGGCATTTTTACTTTAAGTATACGACAAAAAAATCTAAAAACCTGGTACTGGAACAAGAGTTTGTATCATTCCTCCAGCTCCTAGCAAACCAAAAGCTCCTGCTATTGCCGTTGCAATAATTATCGGCACCGCAATCGCAGTAGTAGCCTTTGCCATTGTCAAGTCCTGCTTTCTTGCCAGCACATAGACAATTATTAAGAAAGCATATATCGATGTCCAGATATTCACAAACGGTATCCAACCAAACAGTAAATTTGGCAACATAAACACTACCATCGCCGGAACCGTATCTGAATATTTTTTCTTTGCGCCAAGGAAGATCGCAAAGATATGCAATATTACGCTGCCAATTAACAATAGAAGTACACTACCAATTATCACACCCACAAAGGCAACCATAGCTGCAATAGGCGGCTCAAATACATTACCTAGGCTTGTTGCGAACGGCAAACCCGTCAGCGATATTCGACCCAAACTGAGCATTTCAATTGCAGAGATTATAGCTAGAACAACTGAAACTATTGCTATAAATTTTATGTTTTCGCCAACGCTCTCGGTCTTAGCATCTGCATATTTCTCAATATGTACCATGATTTGCCAGATTTTGTTTCCAATTGTTATTTTTTCACCTTCTTTCATAAATATTTTGAATATTAAATATTATACTTTGTATAGCGTCGCCGAGCAATTAGACATAACGTCAAGAGCGTATCTGAAGTTCCCCGAAGGGGAATTTGGGCGAAGCGGAGCGAAGCCAGATACGCTCTTGTTATACGAAGTGCACACTCCCCTCAGCCTTATGTTTCGGTGTTTCAGGCTTAATTCTATCCTTTATATATCTCTTTTGTTCCTCGTAGCTCATGTTCATAAACTCTTTGCTCAACTTATCCCTGATTTCGCGCATCATTTTCACCGCATCAAACTTCTTCTCACTCCTCATAAGTTATCACCTCCAATGGACTTCTTATTTCTAATAAGGGATAACCATATTTAAGATTTACTGAGTTGTATCCACGAATCCTTTGCAAGTTTACAATATGTCTGAAGTTCCAGCTCACCAACACATCCACACGGTTTATTGTCGCAATCGCTATATGTTCTGCATCAACTAATTTCCCTCCGCCTATTACCCCTTCAGCGATGTACTTCCCGGCAAGATTCACCGCTTCTTCCGTTAATTCAACATATTCTATATTTTTCTCAGGTATCTCCTTGAGTATATCCTGAACTTCTTGAGGTGCGTCCTTCAATTCAAGAGTCGTCAGTTCTGACATCACCGCTATCGCTTCTCCACGCTTGAATTTATCAATTAGTTCCTGTGAAGCGTTTTGAAATTCTTTATCCAAACATCCACCAATTACCGAAGTGTCTATATAGATTCTAAATCTCATCATCTACACCTTTCTGTTCCTTAAATATGTGCATTTCGTATAACGGGTTGTGGATAAAAGAAGTTGCCGAAGGCACTTTGGGCGAAGTGAAACGAAGCCTTTTATCCGCTGTTAGGCGCAGCGAACGCAGTAAGCGTAGTTGGCGAAGGGACACCATTATTTCTTTTTTATCTCCCTTGCTCTATACTCTGCTTCTGCTTCTTCTTTTTTGAGTTTACTCTCTATCTAGCGGACGCCGCCCAGGTAGTGTGCTGTTATTCCGATTCCCCAACCTAAGAGGGGGTAAAAGAACCAGATAGCCTCGGGGGAATATATGAGGTTAATGGCTATTAACATAGCATTAACCAGCACGTACACTACCAGATGGACTGAAAAACCTCTTTTCTCATCCTCCGCCTTCATTTCCCTATACGCCTTTTTGTATTCCTCTAATGAAATTTCCTCTAACATATTTTCTCACCTCATTAATAATAAGTTTGGTTTAATTTAAGTACTTTTGCGTCCCGAAGCCGATTGTGCGAAATCTAGCGAGCGGAGCGAGCGATTTTGCACAACTCGTTTCTATACGAATTGAATGCTTAATATCAACCTTTTATTGCATATTATACAAACTTAATTTATAATTATCAATAGAATTACCAATAATCACCTAACAATTTTGGTTTACCAATTTTTATAAAATTATGCAACAGAAATATTTAGAACAAACAGGACAGGAATTAAAATTAAGAAATTATAGCATCAAAACTACAAAAGCCTATCTTGGCTGTTTAAAGGAATATTTTGATTTTAAAAAATTTAATTTAGAAAAAATAGACGAGGAAAATATAAAGCAGTTTTTATTAAATAAACAAGGCAAAAATTATTCTTCGCAAACAATAAACCTTTACTTAAATGCAATAAAATTTTTTTACCGCGAAGTATTGAAAATCTCTCAAAAGATAAACCTAAAATTCGCCAAACGAAGCAAAAAACTGCCGATTGTTTTATCAAGAGAAGAGATTAAAAATATCATTGATGTAATCAAAAACCCAAAACATAAATTGATAATTTCTTTGGCTTACGGCGCCGGTTTAAGAATTAGCGAGGTGGTCAATTTAAAAGCAAAAGATGTTAATTTGGAAGAACTAACTATTCATCTTAAGAATGCCAAAGGCAAAAAGGACAGGATCACTATTTTCCCGGAGAAAATTAAAACCAATCTTCAAAACTTAATCGCGGGCAAAAATCCAAACGATAGCAGGGGATATATCAAGGCAACAAGGGTCATGGGAGGTAATATCCCACATTTTTCAATCACAGTTTACGGTTTTGATGAATATGCAAGAGTAAATATAGATGATTACGATTCCATATTAGAATCGGTAGCTTTTCAAATTGTTAATCTTAATAAAATGGACAATTCATCAATATCAGCATCTTTGAATCAACCTCAAATGATAATAGACCATATTCTTGATGTATTAGATAATAAAGGACTTATAAAAGTATCTAAAACTATGGGAGGGGGAGTTCATATTTTCAATGTATCTCCTGAATTAAAACGTATGTTGAGAAATACTTAAGATACAGTGCTTAGTACAGTATGAAAAACTACACTATGCTCCATCCAAATTCGGCTTCGCCGAACTTATTTTACATAAAAACATTATCCGAAAATGGTACCACATTGAGGAATGGTAATGAATAAGAAAAAGGAGTACCCGAGAGCTATCCGCAATTGGCCTGAAGAAGATAGGCCCAGGGAAAAGTTATTAAAATATGGTGAACATAGTTTAAGCAACGCAGAATTGCTGGCGATTTTGATCAGGACAGGGACAGCAGGAAAGAGCGCCATTGATCTTGGAAGAGAATTGTTGACAAAATTTAAAACCCTACGATCAATGAGTGGCGTTGATATTTCGGAGTTCAAAGAGATTTTGGGTTTGAAGGATGCTAAAATTGCTCAAATAAAGGCTGCCGTTGAATTGGGCAGGCGCATGATGAGTGAGGAAAAAGTCTTTCACGGCGTTGTGAAATCTGCTTCTGATGTCGTAGATTTTTTAATGCTTTTGATCTGGACGCCTTTGCCGGATCAGGCACTACCTTAGCCGTTGCCGAAAAGCTGGGGCGCCGCTGGATTGGCATCGACTGCGGCAAATTGGCGATTTATACCATGCAAAAGCGCCTCCTCAACTTAAAAAGCGAAATCGGCAATAAAGGAAAACCTTTAAAACCCAAACCGTTTACCCTTTACCATGCCGGTTTATACGATTTTTCTAAACTAAAACAACTGCTATGGGAAGAGTGGCGGCGATTTGCGTTGCTGCTGTTTAATTGCCGGGATAACAGGCACACTCTATCAGGAATTGAATTAGATGGTTATAAAGGCCGTTCCGATGTGCTGGTTTTTGATTATCAAAAAGACGGCGGCGTAGTGCTGGATTACGGTTTTATTGATGATTTGCACGCCATGATTGGTTCCAAAGCCGGCAGGCAATTCTTTATCATTGCCCCTGCCGCCAGCGTCACATTTCTGGAAGATTATATCGACAAGGGACCGGTGCGTTATTATATCCTGCGCATTCCCTATTCCATCATCAACGAATTGCACAATCGGGACTTTGAAGCCATTAAACAGCCCGTTGACGAGAGTCAGGTCAACGATACGGTGGATGCTGTCGGTTTCGACTTTATCAGACAGCCTAAATTGGAGTGTGCCTATTCCACAGAAAAATCAGAAGGTCAGATGATGGAATATGCAACCATTAAAATAAAAACATTCAAGAGTGAAGCCATGCTCAAAGGCGCCAGTCAACTGGCAAATCGGGAATCGCTGTCCATGGTTATGGTTGATTTCAGTTATGATGGAGAAATATTCAACCTGGACAAGGTGTATTATGCCAAAGAGATCGAGAAGAATGCCTGGAAAGTGTTTCTGCCAAAGGAAGAATTTAAGGGACAAATAATGATTATTTATTTGGATATTTACGGTAACGAATACCGGGAAGTCAAGACATTAGAAGATTTTACAGGTTCAAAACAAGATCAGAGGGGAGGCAATTGATATGCCGGAGCATAAACGATTTCTCAATCAGGATCTTGTTTTACGGGTCAGTAAAAACATAAATTCCACTATTTTTGACATCAACAAATATGAAGGCTTCTTAGATGCGCTGTGCGGCGAGCGGGAATATCAAAAAAACGCTGTTCGCAACACCCTCTTCTATTTTTTGGGGGAAAATTATAAAAACCTGACCGAACTGGCAGAAGAGAATTATTACTCCAATGATAATTTGCAAACATTATATGGCACATTTGATCAGCTTAAGAAACATTTGCAAATTCCCGGTAAATTAGCCTGCTCGCTCGACCTGGCGACAGGCACGGGGAAAAGTTATGTCATCTACGGTATCGCCAGAATCATGTTAGCCGAGGGTGCGGTGGATCATGTGCTGGTGGTTTGTCCTTCTACGACGATTGAAGAGGGACTCATGAAAAAATTTAAACTGCTTTCGGGCGACGATGCGCTACGAAGTCTTCTACCCGACGAAGCCTTAATTAAAAACCCCCACGTTATCAACGCCACCGAAAGCATTACTACCGGAACGATCTGCGTCGAAAACTGCCATGCGCTTTACGAACATGTCAAATCGTCGATTCGTGAAAGTCTTGCCGGTAAAGGCGAAAGAACACTGATTATCAATGATGAAACCCATCATGTGTACAACCAGACCGGGAAAACATTTAAAAAGTGGAAAGAGTTCTTGGTCGATGAAGAATTTGATTTCAAGTATATCGTGGGGCTATCGGGCACCTGCTATATTAATGATGAATATTTCACCGATGTGATCAGCCGCTATTCTTTACGGGAAGCCATCGAACAAGGATTTGTTAAATCTATTGATTATGTTGCCGAAGACTCGTCGAATACACCGGATGAAAAATTTCAAAAAATATATGACAACCACATTGAAAATAAAAACACAAAATACCGTTTGGTCAGACCTTTGACCATCTTGATTACAAAAGATATTAGAGCATGTAATAAGCTGACTGACGATCTCGTCCAATTTATTTCAGAAACTGAAAATATTCCAGAACAAGACGCCAGAAAAAAGGTTTTAGAAGTCACGTCCTCTCCAAAACACAAAGAAAACGTAAGAAAATTGGCTGACGTGGACAAAAAAGACAGTCCTGTGGAATGGATAACATCGGTGAGCATGTTGACCGAAGGCTGGGACGTTAAAAATGTATTTCAAATTGTGCCCCACGAGGAACGGGCATTTGACAGCAAATTGTTAATTGCCCAGGTGCTTGGCAGAGGTTTGCGGATTCCGGAACTCTATTTAGGGCAAAAGCCTGTGGTGACGGTTTTTAATCATGACCGCTGGTCAGGGCGGATTAAACATCTGGTTGATGAGGTATTGGAGATTGAGAAAAAAATCTATTCCTACCCGGTTGAGAAAGAACAGGATTACCATTTCACCATTTACAATATCGATTATGCCAAATTGGCGGAAACCGAAGAATACAAGCAAGAAAAGGAATATGAATTCACCAAAGGCTTTGTCACGCTGATTAGGCAGGCGCCAGCTTTGGAGAGGGAAACGGAATATGTTCGCGCAACGACGGGTGAGAGCCGCAGAAAGAAGACTTTGGTTAAATACAAGATGTTTTCAATAGAAGAGATTGCCGAACAACTACATAATCGATTAAAATCCATTGATATGGAAACAGCCGAAACAGAAAATCCGACTAATTATGCAAAAAAATATAATATAGAATGGTTAGTAAAACTCTTTCGTGAATCATTGGCTCGGATAGGGGAAAGCGAAAATCAGATAAGCGATGATAACAGACAAAGGATATACCAGGCTTTTGGTGTAATTCATCGTGCTGCTGCCAAAGCGGTGAGATATAGAATGTCGCCCAAAGCATTAAAAGAAATCAGCACCAGAGATCGCAAAAAAAACAGTGTTGGTATTGCATCCATCAAACGTGGTGACTCGAGTGTATTTTTTGATGACAACTCAAAAAAGTTGAGTGATGAAGAAACATTGAATCTTTTGAGAGAGGTTGAAGTGGATGAGTCCTTGCCGAGATCTGCTATGGATAAAATTGAAAACATTTACCATTTCAAAACACCGCTCAATCTTGTTATATCTGATCACAAACCCGAGCGATTATTTGTTAGAGAATTAATAAAACAGGAAAATGCAAAAGCAATCGATAGTTGGTTAAAATCCACTGCCCAGGATTTTTACCCGATTGAGTATTCTTGGAGAAAAGGCGAGCATCCGAAAAGAGGACGATTTAATCCTGATTTTTTCATCAAAATAAAAAATAACATTTTAGTAGTAGAAATAAAAGGAGATGAAGAGACCAGAGAACCTTCAGATGAAAATAGGGCAAAATACAAGGCTGCAAAAAAGCATTTTGAGACTTTGAATGAACTGCAAGACAAGTATAAATATTTCTTCAGCTTTCTAACACCGGAAGATTATGATTAATATTTTGATCATTTGAGGAATGGAAACTATAGCTTCATTTCAAAATTAGATGCGGAGTTGGATAAAAATGGTGGAAAAGATGTACGGAGGTATCATCCAGTCAGACCCTTCAATCATGATGGGTAAACCGGCGATAGCCGGCACCCGTATTACCGTGGAGCATGTCGTTGAGAAGTTTGCTTCCGGTGAGACCGTTGAACAAATCCTTGAAGCACACCCTCGGCTTTCACGCTGACTTTGCCAGCCAAGCCATTCGCAAATCCGGCGTGTTAACTCTCTTCTGGAGATGGATGGTTCATTATCTGCCGTTAATTGAATGCGATTGATTATCTCTGAATTAAAATATTGATTACATATCCACATAACTCTTATAATAGTAGGGCTGCTTTTAACTCAGCTTTTTCGGCTGGCCGGAGCAGAAAAAGTTATTACGGTGGAAAAAGAAGCAAAAGCTTTGGTTAGGGGAAGAAGAGGGGGTTTTTGCACCAGCCAGTGTAAAAGGTGAACCAGGGCCACAATTTTAACCTCTTTATGGACCAAGCGATTAAATAAAAAAACGGCCGGGTGAGCCAGTTCATCTTCAATAATTAAATCAAATTATTTACAGTTGAAATACAGCCAAAAATTCCAAATAACGTTTAAATAGTAACTTTTATATTTTATACCAATAACTTCTATGGTCATTCCTTTGTGATTAAGATGGAAAAAGATATTTCTTGACAGGTAAAGCTAAAAAAAAATAAAATAATTACACATTTATAAGGATATTTTGAGGAAAAAGTGAGGAAAAAATTAAAAATGCATGAAAGTCTTGTCCCTCAGGGGCTAGTTAATTTTTATCAGGAATTATCCCAGGTGCTTATACCCGAAGATGTTATTACTTATACTCCCCCCCCTCGTGAGGTTTTAAACGAGGGGTATAAAAAGGGGATTCCCTTAATTAATCTATGCCCGCCTAAAGTGAAAGCATTTGACTTTTTTTTTACCGTAATGAAACAAGTAGCGGTTATAATTCAAAAATACCATCCTGATTTAGGTACGGAAATGGCACAGGTAGAAAAAGCTTTGCCGGATGACGCGGCCACCCAGGAATTAATTGTTTCCCAAGCGTTTATCCCCGGAAGTAACCTACTAACCCACCTTGCGCAACCTGTTTCTCCTGAAGCCTTTGGTTTTTTACTTAATCATACAGTTAAACCATTTATGAAGCAGTACGGAAAAATAGTGACGTCTCTTTACGATTTTGAACAATGGCAAAGGGGACGCTGCCCGGTTTGTGGAGGCAGGCCCGGCCTGGCTTTTTTTGAAAGGGAAGCCGGTAAGAGATACTTGTATTGTGGTTTGTGTGAAGTAAAGTGGCGTTTTCAACGCTTAGGGTGCCCGTATTGCTTAAATGGCGAGTCGCAATTTTTTACGGTAGATGGAGAAGGATGGGAAAAATACCGGGTGTATTTTTGTGACCAATGCCGGGGTTACCTTAAGACAATCAACCGCAAAAAGGTTAATGATGAAGAAACTGATTTATTCTGGGAAGATATAAACACGGTCTACCTGGATATTTTAGCCCTCCAGGAAGGTTACTTCAATAAGCAAGAAGCAAGTTGATGATCTACCTTTAAAAAAGCTTGAAAAATAATCTTCTTCAGCAGGAGTTTTGCGGTTGATAGCGAATATAAAAGTTAAAGTAAAATTATAAAAATAACAAACTATAAAGGAGGTAGTTTATTAATGCCGCATATTGGTGTACCCGAACTAGTATTAGTAGTGGCCCTGGCTTTGATTATTTTTGGGCCGGGTAAGCTGCCAGAATTAGGAAAAGCGGTAGGTAAAACCATTAAAGAATTCCGCAGTTCCTCTCGTGAAGTTGCAGAAAGGGTAGAGACAAACATGAGTGAGGTAGAACCGGAAGGACAACGCGTAATAAAAGCAGTAAAAAGTTAAATTAGTTAGCCGCATAATCGTCCCGGATGTGGTAGTGGAGGGGAAAACATTGGCTGAAAAAACCGGCGAAATGACCATAATGGACCACCTGGAAGAACTGCGACGGGTTTTAATTGTTTCTATCCTGGCTACCATGGTATTAGCCGTAGGGGCTTACTTTTTTTGCGACCAGATTTTAGCCGTGCTATTAGAGCCTTTAACCAAATTAGGTCATAAAGTTGTTTTTACCGGAATTACCGAAGCTCTTTGGGTAAAAATTAAATTATCTTTTTTTGTTGGTTTTTTAGCCGCCTTGCCGGTAATATTATGGCAGGTATGGAGTTTTATTATCCCGGCGTTAAAAAGAAACGAAAGGTTTTATTTTACTATTTTTGTTGTAATTTCCTTTGTTTGTTTTCTTGGCGGGGTAGCTTTTAGTTTTTTCGGGGTCTACCGCTTAGGAATAATGTTTTTGCTTCGTTATGCCGGTCCGGAATTAGTCCCTATGTTAACCATTGACAAGTATATTTCTTTTACTATTACTTTTTTGTTACCTTTTGGGATAGTATTTGAACTTCCCCTGGTAAGCTTTATCCTGGCCAAGCTTGAACTGGTTAACTACCGCTTTTTAGCCAAAAATCGCCGTTACGCCCTACTGGTTATTGTAGTAATGGCGGCAATTCTAACTCCTACGCCGGATGTGGTTACTTGTCTAATTGTTAGCGGACCCATGTATTTGCTTTATGAAGTAAGTATTTGGATTGTACGCCTGGTTGAAAGGGGAATAGCCCGCCAAAAACAACAGCAAGAACGGGCAGAACTGGCAGAAGCTAGAAGTGCGGCGGTTGTTGATGGTTAACCGGCGGGATTTTGAGGTACGGCGCTCAACCCACAAAAACCTGTCCGTCAGGCTGTCAAGCAGGGAGACAATCAGAGAAAGAACAATCCAACAGCCTGACGGACAGGCGGGTAGAAAATTAAACAAAAAAAAAAATTATGTTGTATAAAAAAAAAGGGGGGGGAAAAAAGAAAAAGAAGGGAAAAAAAAAAAAGTAAAAAAAAAAAGAAAAAGAAAAATAAGAAAAAGAAAGAAGAGATAGGAAAGAATAAAATAAAAAAGGAAAAGGAGAAAAGAAAAAGAAAAGAAAGAAGGAAGGNNATTACCTAAAAGAAAATTTAGTGTTGTATAACAGAAAGGGGGATGAAAAAAGGCATTTACGGCGTTTTCAAGTTTAATAAGTAAGATTTAAAGTTATTTTACCGAAAAGAATTAGGTTTTTAGCTTTAGGTAAAAAAAGGGGGGGTAAGTAGTTTAATGCAGAAAATTAGCCGTCGTGATTTCTTAAAATCTTTAGGTATAGGTACGGCGGGGGTGGCTTTATTTGAAGGAGCTAGCGCAGCACCTGCTTTGGCTAAAGAAAATTTGCCTGATTTTAAGCTGGGTCCTTTTAAATTAAAGCGAACCAAAGAAACTGCTTCTGTTTGTGCTTATTGTGGATGTGGCTGTGGTATTATTGTTTATTCAGAAAATAATAAGGTAGTATTTATTGAAGGGGACCCTGATAATCCTATTAATGAAGGGGCTTTGTGTCCTAAAGGGACAACTATTTCGGATGTCAGTTCCTTCGTAGATAAAAAAAGTCACCAGCGTGTGCCCAACAGACAGCGGGTAACGGAGGTGCTTTACCGTGCCCCTGGCGGCAGCAACTGGGAAGTAAAAGACTGGGACTGGGCTATATCGGAAATTGCCAAGCGGGTAAAAAAGACCCGGGACGAGAGCTTTGAAGAAAAAGACGAGCAAGGGGTTACGGTTAACCGCACCCAGGCCATTGCCCATTTGGGCAGCGCTACGATTGATAACGAAGAAAACTACTTAATGTTAAAGCTCATGCGCTCGTTGGGAGTAATTAATCTTGACCATTGTGCCCGTCTCTGACACTCCTCAACCGTAGCCGGTCTGGCTAATTCATTTGGTCGGGGAGTAATGACCAACCATTTTGTTGATTATCGAAATGCTGATGTGTTTTTAATTATTGGGGCTAACCCGGCGGAAGCGCACCCTATGGCCATGCGTTCCATTGGAATGGCCAAAGGAAAAGGAGCTAAAATTATTGTGGTTGATTCCAGATTTACTAAAACAGCCGCCAAAGCAAATATTTATGCTCCTTTACGTCCGGGAACAGATATTGCTTTTCTTTATGGAATTATGAACTACGCTATTCAAAATAACCTTTATCACCATGAGTACGTAGTTAACTATACTAATGCTTCTTACTTAGTCAGTCCCGAATATGGCTTTGCGGACGGGCTTTTTACCGGGTTAGGGAAAAAAGATGATAAACTCACATATGACAGCAAAAAATGGGATTACCAAAAAGAAGGCGAAAATATTAAAAAGGACCCCACCCTGCAGGATCCGCAATGCGTCTTTCAAATTTTTAAAAGGCATGTTTCCCGGTATGACTTAAAAACAGTCAGTCAGGTTACGGGAACTCCGGAAGATGTTTTGCGGGAAGTTTGTGCTACCTATTGTGCTACGGGTCAACCAGGCAAAGCCGGAAACCTAATCTACGCCATGGGAATTACCCAGCACAGCTACGGAAGCCAAAATGTACGGGCAACCGCCATGCTGCAACTCTTACTGGGCAATATAGGTATTCCCGGCGGCGGGGTTAACGCCCAGCGGGGTAAATCAAATGTGCAGGGTTGTTGTGATATAGGTATGCTATACCATATTCTTACGGGTTACCTTAAGTGCCCCGATGCGTTAAAACACCCTACGCTTAAAGATTATTTAAAGGTGGAAACACCTAAGACAAGTTACTGGTCTAATACCCCAAAATTTTTGATCAGTATGCTTAAAGCCTGGTATGGGGAAGCAGCCACCCCAGAAAATGATTTTTGCTACGACTGGCTACCCAAGTTAAACGGGAAAGACCATTCCCATATGGCTATTTTTGCCGATATGGCCGCGGGAAAGGTTAAGAGTCTCTTTGCCTGGGGCCAAAATCCGGCGGTAGGCGGGCCTGCTGCTGCTGTCGAGCGCAAGGCTTTGGAAAAGTTAGACTGGATGGTTTATATTGATGTATTTGAAAACGAAACCGCTGCTTTTTGGAAGCGCCCAGGGGCAAACCCGGCCGATATAAAAACCGAAATTTTTCTGCTGCCGGCTGCTTTCTCTTACGAAAAAGAAGCCACGATAACCAACAGCGGCCGCTGGGTCCAGTTTCGCTGGAAAGCTATTGAACCTCCCGGTAAAGCAAAAAGTGACCTTTGGATTGCCGACCGGCTTTTTAAAGCTATCCGTCAGGAGTACCAAACCGGTGGTAAATTCCCCGCTCCTATTTTAAATATGGTCTGGAACTACGATATGCCGGGGCACGACGAACCGGATCTAGAAAAAGTAGCCGCCGAAATTAACGGCTATACGGTGGCGGACGGTAAAGTTTTAGGTACTTTTGCCAACCTTAAGGATGATGGTTCCACGGCCTGCGGAGTATGGATTTATTGTGGCTATTGGGCCGTTGACCCCAAAGAGGAGGACCCAAAGCTAAAGGTACCGGCCGCCAAAAGGCGCAGCCGGGAGGATAAAAGCGGGCTTGGTCTATATCCAAAATGGACCTTTTCCTGGCCTTTGAACCGGCGCATTGTTTATAACCGTTGTTCGGCCGACCCGGCCGGCCGGCCCTGGAA
Source organism: Desulfotomaculum sp. (assembly GCA_003445555.1). GTDB lineage: Bacteria > Bacillota > Desulfotomaculia > Desulfotomaculales > Nap2-2B > SCADC1-2-3. Next base: position 13,326 of record DMDI01000251.1, read on the forward strand.
TCCGGAAAAAGTTTTGATGGCCTGGGACGGTACCAAGTGGATAACCAACGACGTTCCAGATTTTAAAGCCAAAGACCCGGTTACCAAAGAACCGGTGCCGCCGGAAAAAACAGCCAATGCTCCTTTTATCATGCTTCCGGAGGGGCAGGGACGCTTATTTGCTTCCGGAATGAAGGAGGGTCCTTTGCCGGAACACTATGAACCGGTGGAAAGCCCGGTGAAAAATTTAATCAGTAAGCAGCAAAACAATCCTCTGGCTAAAAGGTGGAAAGGCGAATTTGCTAAAGTGGCCGAAACTGCCAGCAAAGAGTTCCCTTACGTGGCTACTACCCACCGTTTGATTGAACATTATCAAACCGGTACGGAAACCAGAAACAGTCCCTGGCTGGTAGAGTTGATGCCCGAGATGTTTGCCACCTTATCGCCAACTTTAGCGGGTGAACTGGGAATCAAACCTGGAGATGAAGTAATTGTAAGCAGCGCCCGGGGTGAAATTAAATGCAAGGCCAATGTCTTACCGATTGTTAAACCATTAAGGGTAAACGGTAGTACTATAGAAATTGTGGCCTTACCCTGGCACTGGGGTTATCAAGGATTAGCCCAGGGAAGCATTGGAAATGATTTAACTCCTTATATTGGTGATGCTAATACCAGCATTCCCGAATACAAAGGATTTTTATGCAACATTAGAAGAGCATAGGACAAGCGAGGACGTTTGTCCTACCACCCTATTGGTTTAACTAATTTAACGATTAACGAGCTAAAATGGAGGTGTGATGATGCCTAAAGGTGTTTTGGTAGATATTACCCGTTGTTTTGGTTGCCGGAGTTGTCAAGTAGCCTGTAAACAGTGGAATGACATCCCGGCTACACCCACTACTTTTAATAACAACTGGGACAATCCTCCGGAATTAAACGCTTATAACTGGACGCGGGTAGGTTATCACTTAATTGAAAAGGATAACCAAATAAAATGGCGTTTTGTCAAAACACAATGTATGCACTGTGAAGAACCGGCCTGCGAATCAGCCTGTTTTACTCATTCTTTTGTAAAAACAAAGGAAGGAGCAGTGATTTACAAACCAACGGAGTTGAATCAAGATTTTTGTGTGGGCTGCCGGTATTGTATGCTTGCTTGTCCTTTTAACATTCCCAAGTTTGAGTGGGATAAGGCCCTTCCTTTTTTGCGTAAGTGCCGTTTTTGTAATGACCGCCTGCATGAAGGACTGGAGCCTGCCTGCGTCACGGCTTGTCCTTCCGGCGCTTTAAAATTTGGCGAAAAGGAGGAATTGCTTGCCGAAGCCCGGCAAAGAATTGACGCTAACCCTGCTTATATTAAGCA
>DMDI01000276.1 GCA_003445555.1 Desulfotomaculum sp.
TGATGGGACTCGAACCCACGACCTTCTGAATGCGAACCAGACGCTCTCCCGGCTGAGCTACACGCCCACACACTTTTTATTAAATTTTAGCACACCCTTTTTGTAAAAACAACCTCTTTTTTGAGCAGGATAAAAAGCAGCCTCTTTAGAAATGTTTTTTAAGACGCTTTTTGACTCACTAACTCCTGTTTTTGTTTTTTATTATTTTGTTCTTCGGTGTAATCAATTGAAACCAAATAAAGATTTACCCACAGGTCATGTTCGTTAGCTTTTCCCTCTAATTCTTTTGCCAGGTCTTTAAATTTTTTTTCCACGCGGTCTTTGAAAGAGGAAAATTCTATCAATGTTTCTAAAACCTCCCGATGATTGTATGATGCTCCCTCCCGAAAAACTTTTACCACCATTTACACCTCCATTATTAACCTTAATAGTATTATTATAGTAAATATTAAGGAAATGTTAAGGGGTATTTATTGTCTAAATATAGCTAATAATAGCTCTGACTTAAAAAATAAAGCCGCTCGTTTAACTGTAGGGTTAAAAATTAGAAACGAAAATGGTTATCCAGTTAGCTGTAAACAAACGGTGCGCAAAAGAAAAAACTTATAGACATGAAATATCAGGGTTATCCAGTTAGCGGTAGACAAATGGTGCCGGTTTGCCAGGTATGCAAGTAGGGGCGTTAAATTTAACGCCCCTACGGTGCTTTAGAGGGAAAAGAAAGGTTTCTTAAGCTAAAAAAGTCCTAAAATTATATAGGCACTAAAACGAATGGCTTGCTTAACTCCCTCAAAACGGTTGCTTTTTTGAGCAGTGAGTTTTTATTTAATGCCTTACTGTCCGGCAGTTCCTGTTTGGCCAATATTCCCCCAGGAGCCGCCGGGTGTTACCTGTCCCCCGTAGGGGCTATACCCGCCATAACGGCTGGCCTCATATTGGGTTGCCTGGGGTTGTTGGGCCGGGGTGCTGAAAAACTGTCCCCCCCCTGCAAAACCGCCACCAGGCTGGGTTGACCATCCCGGCTGATTTGCCCCCGGGCCAAATCCACCGTATTGGGGAGGGTTAAAAAATGCTCCTTGGGTTTGTGGCGGGACAGTTTGGTAAAAGGCTGACGACATTTGTTGGGCCAGACTGTTAATCTGGTTTATATCCTGGTGCAGTTGACTGGCCACGTACTGAAGGCGCTGAAGTTGTTGGGAGGCATTAACCTCTTTTTGTTGTAATTGCTGGAGTTGTGAGCTGTTATTCATTTCTGCCTGTTGAAGTTGGCCGGCCAGGTTACTAATCGTACTTGCTTCATCCCGTAGCCGTTGAATTTGTTGTTGGATTTGATTATACTGGTACATGATTAATTTTTTACCTCCTTAATTTTAATCTTTTTTTAGCATAACCCCAACTAAAGGAAAATATGCGTTAGGGGCTATTCTTTAAAAGTCAAATTATGACTTGGAAATTGGAATTTTTAAAAGGAAATAAACTAAAAAAAGCGAATAATAGCGTAATAGAGCAATAGAATAATAATCTTGAAAGCAAAGGTAAAAATAAATAATGAAGATAAAGTTTGGCCCGGCCGGCAACTCTCCCTCTTTTTATGCTTCGGGTTTTAAAAAGATGATGGATGTGCCGGGCTGGCTTAGGAATTTAAAGTTACAGGCCTATGAATACCAGGGGGGGCGCGGGGTCCGGATTAGCGAAGAAAATGCCCGGCGCTTGGGGGAGTTGGCGCGGGAAAACGGGATTACTTTAAGTATTCACGCCCCTTATTATATAACCCTTGGAACAGCAGACGCCAGGTTGAGGGAAAATACCCGGCGGTATATCCTTGATGCCATGAGGGCGGCCCACTGGATGGGAGCACGGCTTACGGTATTTCACCCTGGTACCGGAGCAGGTAAAGATAGAGCAGAAACGCTGCAGAGGGCCGGTACTTTTTTAAAGGCCCTTCGGGAGGAAGCCGATGAGATGGGTTTGGCTGATGTTTTACTTGCCCCTGAGACGGCGGGTAAACGCGCTAAATTGGGTAATTTGGAGGAAATTCTTGCTTTATGTACTTTTGCCCCCCGCATTGTCCCGGCTCTTGACTTTGGCCATTTACACGCCGTTACCGGCGGGGGGATGGTAAAGCAAAGTGATTTTGCCGGGGTTTTAGATCTGGCGGCCTTACGCTTAGGTAAACAAATATTCGATAACCTGCATATTCACTTTAGCCCCGTGGAGTTTACGCCGGCAGGAGAAAAAAAACACGGGACGACTTTAAATAAAGAGCTCGGTCCGGATTTTCAGCCCCTGGCGGAAATATTGGCGGCCAGAAATATAAAGGCCGTGGTTATTTGTGAATCAGGAGGACGTCAGGCAGAAGATGCCCTGGTTTACCAGGAAATATACCGGGAAGCCTTAAGGAGCCAAAAATAAATAGTAAGGGCGAAAAATTTTTCGCCCTTACTATTTATTTTTTAATTTGCTTTTTGATATAATGTTGGTGTTTTTTGCTTGAAAGTTGAAGGAAGGTGAATAATTAAGTGCTACCAACCCCAAAAAAGTTTTTTTTAACCTCTGCGGCCGCGGAAGGAGAAAATCATTTAACGGCTTTTGATAATGCTCTCTTAAAAGCTCGAATTGGGAATGTTAATATAATTCGGGTGTCCAGCATCTTGCCGCCAGGAACAGTTAATGAGCCCGGTCTTTCTATTCCGCCGGGGTCGCTGGTGCCTACCGCGTACGGGTATATCATCAGCGATGTGCCAGGCGAAATTATTTCTGCGGCCGTGGGCGTAGGTTTTTCCAAGGATACTTTTGGCCTTATCATGGAATATGCGGGTAAGTGTCCAGAAGAAGAGGCCCGTCAAAAGGTAGAAAGTATGCTGCGGGAAGCTTTTGCGATGCGTGATATGTCTCTTTCTGAAATAATGATCGTTTCCTGTGCGCACCAAACAGAAAAAATCGGGTGTTCCTTGGCCGCCGTGCCCATGTGGTATTAAGGGAGGGGCGTATAGCAAATACGCTCGTACTAATGAGGAGGGGTAGAAATGAATTCCTGGTTTACCGAGTTACAAACAAAGGATATGGCCTTAAGCTGCCGGGTAACGGAGATACTTCATCGGGAAAAAACGCCTTATCAGGAGCTGGCCGTGTATAATACCGTTCCCTTTGGGAGAATGCTGGTTTTGGACGATATTATCCAGACTACGATGGTAGACGAATTTGTTTATCACGAAATGATTGTCCACGTGGGCTTAAATACCCACCCTGCGCCCCGGCGGGTGCTGGTTATTGGCGGAGGCGACGGGGGTACTATTCGGGAAGTGGTCAAACACCAGGAGGTAGAAAGGGCTGCTTTAGTGGAAATTGACGGAAGGGTAATTGAAGCGGCGCGTAAATTTTTACCTGAAATAAGTAGCGGCTTAACCGACCCCCGGGTGGAAATAATTGTTGATGATGGTATCAGCTATGTGGAAAAGAATAAAAATACTTACGAAATGATTATTATTGATTCCACTGACCCGATAGGAGCAGCCACCGGTTTGTTTGAAGCTGCTTTTTACCGGAATGTAGCTGAAGCTTTGACTGAAGATGGTTTATTTGTGGCCCAGACCGAGTCCCCTTTTTTTAACCGTGATTTAATCAGGCGGGCTTACCGTGAAGTGGCAGAAATTTTTCCTTTAACCCGTTTATATTTGGCCAATATTCCTTCTTATCCGGGTGGTTTATGGACCTTTACCTTAGGCAGCAAGAGGCATGACCCGTTAAAGATAAATAAACCGGTTTTAGCTTCTTTAAATACTAAATACTATAGTTTAGAGGTCCATAAAGCGGCGTTTACTTTGCCCCCGTTTGTGGCTGCTTTGACTAAATAAAAAAAATGGAAATTAAAAATAATAAAAATTTTATCCAGCTTGAAAAAGGACTAATAAGCAAAAGCGGCGGGTTTATAGGCAGTACCGAAGATTATTCTTCGGCGGCCCTGGTTATTTTAGGGGTTCCCCTGGATTGCACCGTTAGTTTTAGACCGGGTACCCGCTTTGGGCCGCAAGAAATCCGCCTCCAAAGTGAGGGGCTGGAAACTTACAGCCCTTACTTAGACCGGGACTTAAATGATTATGTTTATTGCGACGCCGGAAATTTAATTTTGCCGCCCGGTCAACTAAAAGAGTGTTTCCGTCGGATTCAAGAGGTCATAAACCGCCTTTTAGAAGAAGGTAAGTTTCCTCTTTTGTTAGGAGGGGAACATTTAATTACTTTACCGGCAGTGGAGGCAGTAGCGAAGGTATACCCCGACCTTGCGGTGGTGCAGTTTGATGCCCACGCTGACTTGCGGGACGTCTACCTGGAGGATAAACTTTCCCACGCCACCGTAATGCGCCGGATAACGGAGATTATTGGGGGAAAAAATTTATTTCAATTTGGAATTCGCTCTGGTATCAAAGAAGAATTTACCTTTGCTCAAAAAGAAACTAATTTTTTTCCTTTTGAGGTGATCGAGCCTGTAAAAAAAGTAAATTCTTTCTTACGGGGACGTCCCGTATACATCACCTTAGACATAGACGTATGTGACCCGGCTTACGCGCCGGGGGTAGGCACTCCTGAGCCGGGAGGCTGTACCCCGCAAGAATTGATTCAGGCGCTGCACCTAATGGGCACCCAACAGGTGGTGGGTATGGATCTGGTTGAAATTAATCCCTTAGGCGATCCGGCCACCCGTACCGCTGCTTTGGGAGCAAAGCTAATCCGGGAAGCAATTTTAAGCTTTGCTCACCCTCATTTATAAAAAATTTTAATAACTTCCTTTTGAATAATCTTATAAAATATTTGCCTCAGATTTTGCTTCAGATTTATCTAATGACTCATCTTTGGCAGCTTCTTTTTTAGGTTCGCCAAATTTTGCCAAGCCTTCCGCGTAAGTCCGCAGTTTTTTATCGACCAAGTAGTATACGGTTCCCGCAGGATAACTACCATTTATTAGTTGGGAAGGGGCTGGTAACCCGGTAAGCAGGCTGATTCCTTCTTCGATGGTTTTTATGGCGTAAACGTGAAAAAGATTTTTTTGTACTGCTTCCACCACTTCGTGTTTTAGCATCAGGTTGTCTATATTTTGGTAAGGAATAATTACCCCTTGTTTACCGTTTAGACCTTTTGCCTTACAAACAGCGTAAAAACCTTCAATCTTTTCGGTTGCGCCACCAATAGGCTGAATTTCACCGTGCTGATTAACCGATCCAGTTACGGCCAAACCTTGCTTAAGGGGCAATTCGGCCAGAGCAGATAATAGGGCGTAGAGCTCGGCACTGGAAGCGCTATCACCTTCGATCATTTCGTACAACTGTTCAAATGTAAGACGGGCAGATAAACGCAGTGGCTTATCCTGGGCAAAACGCTCTCCTAAAAAACCAACCAGGGTGAGAATTCCTTTGCTGTGGATATTGCCGCTCATTTTTGATTCGCGCTCAATATTTACTACTCCCTCTTGACCCATAAAAGTTTTGGCGGTAATGCGGGAAGGCCGGGCAAAAGCATAATCACCCATATCTATTATGGATAGGCCGTTTACTTGACCCGTAACCTCTCCTTCAGTGTCAACTAAAATCTTTTCCTGCATAATCATTTCCTGTATTTTTTCTTCTATGCGGTTAGAGCGGTAAATTCTTTCTTCTATAGCTTTACGAACGTATTGGGCCGTAACCAGGGGAGCACCTACCATCTCTGCCCAGGCCGCCGCTTCGTAAATGATTTCACATACTTCATTAAAACGGGTGGAAAGCTTATTTTGGTTGCCGGCAAGACGGGAGCCAAATTCAACAAGTTCCGCCATTCCAGAACGGTCGAAGTGTTTAAAGTTTTCTTTTTGGCATACTGCCCCGATATAAGCGGCGTAAAGATTTAGATTTTCCGGGGTATAAGGCATTTCAGTGTCAAAATCTACTTTGACCTTAAAAAACTTGCGAAAGTCTTCGTCTAAAGCGTATAGTAAATGATATAAGTAGTGATTTCCAATTAAGATTACTTTAACATTTAAGGGGATAGGTTGGGGACGCAAGCTAACCGTAGGCGTCAAATGATACTTCTCGCCTATGTTTTCAACTATGGCCTGCTTATTTTTTAAGGCTTTTTTTAAGGCATCCCAGGCAAAAGGATCAAGCAAGATGTCCTTTGTCTGAATAACCAGATAGCCCCCGTTGGCCCGGTGGATAGCACCCGCTTTAATCATGGTAAAATCAGTAATTAAATTACCCAATATGCTCCGGTATTCTGTTTTACCAAAAAGATTATAGTAGTGAGGGCTGGATTCAATAACCACCGGTCTTCCTTTTGTTTGGGCATTGTTAACCAAAAGGTTTACCTTATAGCGGGTAAAAATATCATCGGGCAAAGGAAAAAGAAACGGCAGGGAGCGCTCGGTGTCTTTAGTTTTAAAGTACTCTAAGTGGCTGGTGATATCTTCTAAAACATTATTCAAAAAATGAACTATATCCGGAAAAGAGCTGTATCTCTCAATTAACCGTTGAACTAAGGGGGCAGCAGCGTATCCGGCAATTTGTTTATCTAATTCCCGAATGCGTTCTTGAGCATTTTTTTCCAGTACTCTTTTATTGGCCAACACTTCTTCTAATTTATGGTGTAATTCTAGCGCTACTTTTTCCAATTTGCTTTTTTCTTCAAAAGGCATGGCTTCAAACTCTTCCTGAGAAAGAGGCTTGTTATCTTTAAGGGGAATAAAAACAAATCCGCTAGGGCCATATTTTAAATTAAACCCGGCATCTAAGGCTTCCTGACGCATTTTGTCTAAAGATTGTTGAATCTGCTGCTCTGCGCTGTTTAAAATAGCCTGCTTATTTTGTTCGTAGTCCGCTCCCTCAAAGGCTTTAGGCAAACTGTTTTGAAAATCATTAATCAGTTCTTGCATATCATTCTTAAAGATTAAACCTTGTCCCGAAGGGAAAGAAACGGCTACAGGCTGACTAGGGTTTGTAAAGTTATGAAGACAACACCAGTCGTCTGGCACTGGACCATCTTTGGCGATTTGTTTTAATACTTCCTCAGCGTAAGTACTTTTACCCGTTCCCGTTGGACCGGCAAGATAAAGGTTATAACCGGGAGCACGCATGACCAGGCCAAACTGCATTGCTTTAACGGCTCTTTCCTGGCCAATAAAATCTTTTAAGGGCATTACTTCCGTCGTGCATGAAAAATTAAATTCTTCTGGCTTGCAGCGCCGCCGCAATTTATCAACACTTACCCGCAGGTTGTTTTCACTTGCTTCTAAGTTAATAATTTTTTTCACCTCACGTAAATTTTCTAACCTTTGTTTCTTTATTTATTTTGCTCATTAAATTCTATTTAAAATTATTTTTAACATCATATCATATCACAATAAAAAATACTTCAAATGCGAGGTTTTTTCCTGACAAAAAATACACCTGCCAAAAAATATATTTGACTTTAGAAATATTTTTTTATATACTTTATCTTGCCAGGAAAAATAAATGTTAGTACAATATCAACAAAATAGCGGCAGTGCTAAGGTAAAAGGAGCTGTAGTGTAGGGGTTTAA
>DMDI01000275.1 GCA_003445555.1 Desulfotomaculum sp.
CACCGCCCCCCCCCTTCCTTCCCGAATCCCCCGCCTTTTTCCCGTCAACCGAGCTTAATTTACCCCCTTTTTTTTCGGCAAAAGCAAAGTACGTGGCCGTATGGGGACAAGTGGTAGTAATCATTTGGATCCCCGCCGCACTTATTTTATCAATGGAAAAACCCTCAAAAATAGTTTCCATGTCCTGTAAATTGCTAATATTAACGCCGCCTGCTCCCAGTTCTGCTTCTGCCAGCGGATGGTCAGGGTCGTTTCCGGAAAGACTTAAATTATCCATGGCAATGGCAAACCCGGTCGTACCATTTTCGTATTCATACCGGAATCTTTTGTTTGTCTCTTCGGGGGTTTCCAAGCCGGAAAATTGACGAATGGTCCACAACCTTCCCCGGTACATGGTAGGATAAATGCCGCGCGTATAAGGCGGCTCACCCGGTAAGCCTAAATCCCGTTCGCAATTTAAATCTTTAATATCTTCAGGAAGATAAATTCTTTTTACGGGTATTTCTGAGTTTGTGGTAAAAGTTTCTTTTCTTTCTTTAAACTTTTTAGAATTTACTTTAGAGTCACTCACAACTTTCCACCTCCCAAACTGCCTTTCTTAACTTTTTGTTTATTCTAATCAGCCAGTCTTGTGCTTTTTAACGGCCGTATTGAAAAATAACTTTTTTATTAATAAGGTTCTCAATTTCTTCTTCCCCAAATCCGGCTTCCTTTAAAATATCCGTGGAGTGCTCGCCAATACGAGGAGTGGATGTTTTAATTTGACCCGGTGTATCCGAAAGACGCAAAGCAATTCCCGGCACCTTTACTTTTCCCAAGACCGGATCATTAAGCTCTACCACTACGCCGCGTTCTCCGACGTGGGGGTCTTCTATCACCTGACTAACAGTCATCACCCGGGCACAAGGAATGCCAACGGAGTCCATCATTTCTTTTAATTCTACACTGCCATATTTACTCAATATTTCTTGAACCAGAGAAATAAGATCGGCTCTGTTTTTAGTCCGGTCGGCATTTTTAACAAAACGGGGGTCATCATAAAGATGGCTTAAATTTAATAAGCGGCAAAATTCTTTCCACATCTTTTCGGTGGAAACGCCAATAAATAAAGGATCGTCTTTAGTATTAAAGACCTGATATGGAGCTCCCAATAAATGCCCCGAGCCAACGCGCGGAGGATTTTGACCGGTAATAGAACAAAAAGTAATCCAATAATTCATCCAGGAAACAGCGGTATCAAAAAGCGACACATCAATATACTGGCCCTTACCCGTTTTTTCCCGGACCATTAAAGCCATTAAAATACCAATCACCCCGTACATTCCCGTTCCGTAATCAATTAAAGAAGAAGCTATGCGTACCGGGGGACGATCCGGCTCTCCTGTAGCGGCCATTAAGCCCGACTCGGCCTGGGCACAAATATCATAACCAGGACGTTTTTTGTAAGGACCGCTTTGCCCGTAGCCGGAAATGGAACAATAAATGATCTTGGGGTTTATCTTACTTACTTGTTCGTAATTAAAACCAAGCCTTTCCATAACGCCCGGAACAAAGGCTTCCATGAAAACATCGGCTTCCTTGACTAATCTAAAAATTACCTCTTTAGCCTCCGGGGTCCTTAAATCAATCGCTAAACCTCTTTTGTTCCGGTTAACCACTACCGACCACGCCCCACCCATCGTGGGACGGAAATGGTCGCCGGACGGTGGTTCAACTTTAATTACCTCAGCCCCCATGTCTCCTAAAATCATCCCGCCAAAAGGGCCGCCTGCCGCCTGGGTAAAATCCAACACCTTAATTCCTTCCAATGGTTGCATTAAAAAACCCCCTTTAGTATTATTTCTTCATATTATAACACTATAATTTAATCATAAATAGTCGTACAAGGCAAAATTTCTACCGGAATTCCGGTTTCCCTTTCAATATCCAAATAAACTCTCCCCGTAAGGTCTCTTCCCCACTGGTTAAGATTAAAGGGAGAAGAGGGAATAACAATTAAATCAAGCTTAGAGTCTTTTTTATTCAAATATCGCCTTATCCCATAAATAAAATCTTCTGCCACTAAAAGGTCACCCATAAAAATATTGCCGCCAAAAAATTTATTGGCGGGCACTTCCAAGGTTAGATTAAATTCTCCGTTACCAAAAAAAGGTGATTCTTTAAGACATTGTTCCAGCGTGGGTTTTACTAAAGAAGAAGTAAATAAAAGCACTTCTTTGGCCTGGTGAAGTTTAATTATTTCCTTTAACTTTTCCAGATAACCTGTTCTAAAGCCAGTACCTAAAAAAATAATACCTAAATGAGCATCAGTGTATTCATAATAAGGGTAAGCGTACCGGCTTAAGTCAAGCTTTATTTCTGTTGTCCCTTTATCCCTTTCTACCGTAAAGTGAACTGTTTTTATTTCGTTTTGGTGAATAAAAGAAAGAAGTTCACGCGCCTGGGGACGGTTGTGTATTGAAATATTATTAATGTTACGGATTACATCTCCTTTTTTAAGTCCCCCTAATGCGGCCGGGGAATTTTGCACCACCCCAATAACTTCAGGCTGATTTTTTATAACCGCGTAAAGATTTTCTTCGTACATCCCCGGCATTATCACCAAGGGACAGCTTAAACCGGTCCGTAATTCCCTTACTTGCTTAACCACCCCGGCCCATATTTTTTCCCGGTTAAAAATTTCTTGCTCCGAAAAATATTTGGTATACCCCGGTAAGCTAACCTGGATATGGTGAGCGGCATGTTGTTCGGCGTATAAAATTGTTTTTTCTAAGTCGGCCAGCATTTCTTCCTCAGAATCAAGCGGCCAAGGCACAATCACAATAGCATAGGGAACTTCCACCGCTTTTAGTAAGGGCAATGACTCGAGGGCTACTTGGGGGTATTTGTCTTGCATAAGCTTGGCGCGTCGCAGCGGGGAAGCACTGTTTAAAGAAATATCCAAAAAAACGGGTTTAAGTTGGGCTAGGGCAGAAACTGTAGTCGAAGTTAAAGTGGAACCGTTAGTATTAAGGCGAAATACCTGATTTGTTTTTGACCTTAAAAGATTTAAGACCTCTAAAATATAAGGGTGGCATAATACCTCACCGCAGCTACCCAAATTTAAAAAAAGACTTCTTTTTGCCAGGGGATTAAAATATTTTATTCTTGTTTTTAGGGCGGCTAATTCTTCTTTTGCGCTTAAAGGAAGGCTTTTTAGCGCTAATTGAGGGGGATTTCCTTTATTATAACAAAAAACACAATTACAATTACAGCGGGTAGCCGCATGTTCAAAAACTTCCGCCGGGTCACCCTCCGAAGGCACCGTCCAATGTTCTAGTTGCTTTAATCGAAAACCATCAACGGCAACAACTTCGCCGTCTTTTTCTAACTCCACCAGGGCTAAAATATTTTCCAGCCACTTTTTTATTAAAGCTATACGCGGTTCATAAAACAAAGCAGCTTTTATTTCTTGCCCGTCATTTTCTTCCTCCGGAGATAATACCTTTTTTTCAATTGAGGTGAATAGTTTATGAATTACCTGGTTATTTTTTAAGAACTTAAAACCATCTACCTTTATTTCTTTGTCTCCAGCGCAGGGAATAACTAAATCAAGCAAACTTTTAAATAATACTTTAATTACTTCATCCGGAAGATCGGGTGTTGGATGCTCAGCAACATCTTTTGGCTCTAAAGAATAGCTAAATATGTAATCATGGGTCTCGCTCATAAACATCTCCCTTTTAAATTACGGCTGGATTATAAACTTTTCTGCTTAGAAGAAGAGTATGGCGGGGTTATTCTTTTGTACATTTGCTTGATAAATTTCTCTAACGCCGGGTCAAAAAGGGACCGGTTCAAGTTTGACAGTTCTTTAAGTATTTTCTTTGCCGTCTTAACATCATTAGTTTCAACTATTTTTACCAACTGCTGAGATAAATCTTTGGCCAGCTTTATCCTTTCCTCAATCATTTCCGTGGTGGTGGTGCAAACATCACCTTTACACGAAGGGCACTGTAAAATCACCACCGCATCATCAAAGGATAAAGATTTGAAAAGTTTAATTTCCCCTTCAAAGCCACACTGGTCACATTTCATTTCTTCACCCCCTTTAGAAAAGAAAGCTTTTTTTAAGAAGACAATAATTTACGCCGCAACAAGCTTTCCAAGGCCTTTGGCAGTTGTTCAAAATAATCTAAAAATTGCAGGTGTTTACCATACTGCTTAATTAAAATGTCTTTATCTTTGTAACCACAACCTAAGGTAACAAAATCAATTCTTTCTTTTTTGCAGTACTTAAGACCATATTCAACATCACAACCACAATTTGACTCCCCATCAGTAATATGAATAATTAACCGTTGCTTTTTTTCTTTAGGCATAAGTAAAGCCGCCGCTATAATTGCCTGACCTGAAGGAGTGCGTCCGTGCGGGGGTAAAGAATACAGCTTTCCCCGGCGCAGCAGCTCTGAAACGATACATACCCCATCATGTTCCAAATAACCGTATGCTTGCAATTTGTTTTTTTGACCCTCTAAGGCTTTAAATAATGAAGAAATTGTATTTTCTACCAACTGCCATTTAGGCCCGGCCATTGATTGAGAGGCATCAATCAATAAGGTAATGTTCCAGGCTTCCTCAGGAACGAATTGCTTTAACATAAAACAATTTCCGCTAATATGGGCCCGGTAAAGACGGCGCTGGTCTATGCTACCATTTTTTAACCCCCGGTTAACCACTTTTACCCTATGCGCGTAAGTTTGAAAAACGGCCTTTAACCGGGCAACCAAATACGGGTCTATCATCGGATGGGCCGGGATGGTAAAATCCCATATCGTAGTACGTATTACATTTTCTGCTTCACCACAAATTGCTTTTACCAGCGGGGTAATATCCGAGGAGCCCACGGCCAAGCTCTCTTCAATTTCTGCGCCTAACTGTAAAGAAATTGGTTTTTTAGCAGTTGGGGTACCTTTTTTCTTTTTTATTTTTTCTTTTTTCCCCCCCTCTTCCTTCCAGGTAGTAAAATAGGTTATTCTCTCTCTTTTCCAGGGGGTAATCAAAGCTTTAATTTCTTCCCAAAGCGAAAGATAAAAGACGCTCCTCTGTTTACATCTTTCGCTAACCGAGATTTTTTCATTATAAATATGTACCAACTCGTCAGTTCTGGCGGTAAGCTTATTTAAGGGCTCCAGGTACAGCAAATTAATATCTTTAGCTTCGTAATCATCTAATGCCTTCCGCCACCATAAGTCAAATAACACCGGTGCGGTAGGGGAAAGAGAGTGATCTTTTGCCGGTGGGGCATAAAGTACTTTTCTAGCTTTCTGGACGTACAGACCCAAGGTATTTTTTTCCGCCAGTTTATTTAAATATATGTTTTCCCCGGTTAAAAACATTTTCCATAACAGATCTTTATCTAAATAATTTATTTTAGGAGAAATTGCTTCAATCTTACTCCAGACTAAATCACTCCATTCCCGGTTACGGTAAGCTTCGTGGACAACAATACCTACCAGCACATCCATTTTTCCGGGGGGCAAAGGATAATCTCTCATAACAAAGGAGGGGTCAAGCGTAATTACCCCTTGCACCAGTTCTCTCCCCGGCAATCCTGCCCATTCAACATTACCCACGTTCATGCCAATATGACCGGCTACTTTTCTTAGCGCCCGTAATATATTAGCCAATTCCTCCGCTTCCAGGTTGGATTTATTTTTACGCCAAAAATCTGAATGCCCTTCGAAAACCCAGCCTGGCTTAGAAAAGGCTATCTTTTCTGTTAATTCAGTCAGGGCGGTATTAGTATCGTTCATAACCATAACCGCTCACCTGACTTTCTCCTTTTTCTACGTGAATGGCCAGCAGAATTGATTCCAGAAGATCTTTGCTCATTTGAAGGCTATACACAATTGCTTCTCTTATTGAGGCTCCGGCTGCTGCCATTTCCGCAATCATTAAGTTGTGCCGCGTAGACACAGAAAGAGGCATTTGAGTATTACCGCGCAATTTATTTACAATATTAACAATTGTAACTGCCTGTGCCTCACTGATACCTGTTTTTAATTTTAATACTTCCGCTTCTATTGCCGGTGGAAGATAGTCCATTGAAATAACGTAAAAGCGGTCCCTTAAAGCGGCGTCGAGCATTTCCGTGCCGGTAAATTCTTCTCCTTCATTTAAAGTGGCAAAAAAAATTACCCCATTGGCTACCCGAATTAAGCCCAGATCATCCGTCCAAACCTGCCGGTCCTCAGAAAGGACTGAAAATAACATATTTAGGGCCTTAGGGTGTTCAGGACGGTTTATCTCTTCCAGGTGAACCACACAATTAGGGGTGGTGATAGCCTGAGGAAAAAGAAACCGCTGGTAATAGGTTTCCCCATCTTTTAACCTTAACTCACCAAAAAGTTGCCCGGGTTCAGAAAGAATGCCCACTTGAAATACAGCCATTGGCCGGTTATGCCTAGCCGCAAACTGCCTGACCATACTGGACTTTCCACAACCCTGCTTACCTGTAACCAGTATATTTACGGGATGTTTTTTAGAAAGATTTTCAAAACGCTCTAAATTATCAATTACTTCGCGGTGTAAAAAATAATGCGGGTCCTTTTCAGGGATCATGTCTAAAACATAATTATTAGCCATAAATATCCTTTAGCCAATGGGTTCAGCAGAAAAAAATATTTTCCTCCCCAATTGTATCTAAAAAAGATTAACCCCCTTTTAATATTTTTGCTTCTTTTACGGCGACGTTAAAAAGCTATTTTTTGCTTACTTGCGATTTCCATTTTCATCAGCTCTTTACGCTGCGTTTTTATAAAATCGCCTATTTTCTGACTATTTACCGTGCGATTAATAATAGTAAGGTCTTTCAATACTTTTTTAGCCCCAGTTAAATCGTTATTATTGACACATTCCTGATATTGACTTATCAATCCATCTATTTTATTTTTGTCCTCTTCAATCTCATCAAGCCGGTTAACCCTAACGGCCGTGCGGCATTGAGGACATTCCCGCACTTCGATAGGACCACATCAAGAACTTGGACAAATATACCTAAAAATAGACCTGCTCCCCTCAAAGCCACAATTATCGCAAATCATAAAAACACCCCTTTTTTATACCTTTATTTACAAATATAAGGGGATTTACCTGAGTAAAACTTATCCGCGCCTAGTAAATCCCCTTTTTTGAGCCTTAAACTACATATACCAATATAGGTGCGACACTTTATAAGATTTATGATTTTTCCTGAAAATTAGCGCACGCTTCGGCAGCAGCCTCCATTGGCTTAGCCGTCCAATATGCACACCGCGGATCTACTACTCTAGTAACACAATCTCCTACAGTCGGATCATCTTCTAAGGCGAAAAACCATTTACATTCCTCACAAACTGCCATTATTTATCCTCCTTTTTTACTCAATTCTACTGTTTTATTCCTAGCTTTTTAGCCCATTCTTTAATTGTATTTTTGACACGGGCCGCCTTTTCGTAATCTTCTTTATTAACGGCTCCTTTTATCTTCCGGTGCAAGGTCCTGATTTGTCCAACCGCTAATCCTTTTTCCTCCTCCATATTCTTGACCGGGAGCTCTCCCACGCTAAAACTAGCTATTCTTAGCGTATTAAAAACAGCCATACGCGTTCTTAAATCTTCTTTTTCCTTCGCCCCCATTTTTTAACCACCTGCCTTAAGCTATCACCTGCCTTTTAACAACCTGCCCATATGGTTTATACTTAACTGACTTCAACCTCCTACCGTAACATCCAAACCCTGGCTGGTAAATAACTCTATAATTGGCTCTATTTCCTCATCTTTGTACCCCTCACCAACCGGAAAAGGATATTCCAGGCCGAATTGAACGTATTTTGACCCGGCATAAGGATGATAAGGCAAAAGGTCCACCACCTGGATCACATTTTTATTTTCCCGATCCAAAGCCGCCACAAATTCTGCCGTAAGGCGCATATTTTCCATGGTATCATTTCGCCCGGGAATGACCGGTATCCGAATACGCAGGGGCACTTTTTTAGCGGCAATGCGCCTGGCGTTTTCTAAAATAACTTCATTAGTAACCCCGCAAAATTCTTTATGCGCTTGGGCATCCATATGTTTAAGATCAAACAACACCAGGTCAGTCCATTCCAAAACACTTTCCAGTACTTCCCATTTCGCATACCCACAGGTATCTAGGGCCGTATGAATCTCCCTTAGCTTAGCGCACTTCATAAGCGCCCTGGCAAATTCCGGCTGGGCTAACGGTTCTCCTCCTGACAGGGTCATGCCTCCCCCGGAGTTTTTATAAAAAAGCTTATCTTTCTCTACTTCCTCAATAACGTGTTTTACATTCACGATTTCTCCCCATTGAACCATAGCCTCATAAGGACAAATTTCTACGCATTGTAAACAAACAATGCATCTTGACTTATCAATTTTTGGCCTGGTTGGCTCTAAAAAGGTTATAGCTTCGGTAGGACAAACCTCCACGCATTTTTTACACCCGGTGCAGTTACTAATAAAGGGATACACTTCTGGATAGCGCCGGTTGCCTTCCGGGTTGTGGCACCATCTACAATTTAACCGGCAACCCTTCAAAAAAACCGTAGTCCTTATACCCGGCCCATCGTTAAGGGAGAAAAGCTGAATATTG
>DMDI01000235.1 GCA_003445555.1 Desulfotomaculum sp.
GGGAAATTAAACGCTTTAAAATTAATGCGCTCAAGAACCATTGAAGAACGTGTCCTGGCCTTACAACGGATAATTTTTGAAGACCCTACTTTTGACCTTATTCCCTCCTGGCAGGAAGTTCCTCAAGTGCTCGAGCAGTTGAAGGAGGAGATAGCGGAAATGTTGGCCCGCCGCAGCATTGAAGATGAGCTTGAGCAAAAAATAAACGAGAAATTGCAGCAACGTTATGAAGAATATGTTCGCGAAATAAAAATGCAGGTGCTTAAAGAAAACGGTAACGGGGAAAATGCCCAAACTTTAAAAAAACTAGCGTTATTAGAAAAGTTAGAACAAAAAAAACTGGTTCATTCAACGTTGGATATTTTGCGCCCGTCTAATTTAAATGAAATTGTAGGGCAAAAACAAGCCTTAAAGTCATTACTAGCCAAGCTTGCTTCGCCCTTTCCCCAACACATATTACTTTACGGGCCGCCAGGGGTAGGAAAAACTACGGCCGCCCGTTTGATTTTAGAAGAGATAAAAAAAATAAAAGGTTCTGCCTTTAGCAATGATGCACCTTTTATTGAAGTTAACGGAACAACCTTGCGCTGGGACCCCAGAGAGGCAACTAATCCTTTGCTTGGCTCAGTACATGACCCGATTTACCAAGGAGCGCGGCGCGAACTAGCGGAACAGGGTATTCCTGAACCTAAACTGGGCCTAGTGACTGAGGCACACGGCGGGGTACTGTTTATTGACGAAATTGGCGAGTTGGATCCCCTATTGCAAAATAAATTGCTAAAAGTGCTGGAGGATAAGCGGGTATATTTTGAGTCGGCCTATTATGACGCGCAGGATACGCATATTCCCCAATACATAAAGAAAATCTTTGAGGAAGGGGTGCCGGCAAATTTTATTCTAATTGGGGCTACCACCCGGGAACCGGAGCAAATTAATCCGGCCATCCGGTCTCGTTGCGCGGAAGTATTTTTCGATCCTTTAACCCCTTCGGAAATACAGCGTATTATTTGCCAGGCCGCGGAAAAATTAAATGTATCTTTAGAGCCCCAAATTCCTGATCTTATTAGCCGCTATACTATTGACGGGCGCAAGGCCGTGGGTATCCTGGCGGATGCATATAGCCTGCATTATTACAGACAGACGGAAAATAAAGAACTGTGGCAAACAGGCAAGATACCTGCCCAGTTGCGGATTACTTTGCCCGTGGTATATGAAATAATCCAAAACAGCCGTTTAACCCCTTACGTTACCAGAAAAGCCAGTTCCAAGGGAGAAGTAGGAAAGATTTATGGTTTAGGAGTCATGGGCTTTGTTGGTTCAGTGGTAGAGATTGAAGCCGTAGTTTTTCCAACTCGTCAAAAAGAAAAGGGCACTATCCGGTTTAACGAAACAGCGGGTAGTATGGCTAAAGATGCTGTTTTTAACGCGGCTTCGGTAATTCGAAAGTCAACCAATGAGGATTTAGCTAATTATGATGTCCATATAAATGTTTTAGGCGGGGGACAAATTGACGGACCATCAGCCGGGGTAGCCATCTTTTTGGCTATTTTAAGTGCTTTGCAAGAAAGAGCCATTCCTCAAGATATTGCCGTTACAGGAGAATTGTCCATTCAGGGTCAGATAAGGGCGGTCGGTGGCGTGGTGGAAAAAATTTACGGTGCCCGCCAGGCCGGGATAAAAAGAGTGATTATCCCGGCCGAAAATGCAACTGATATTTCTTCTGATTTAACGGGCATTCACGTTATCCCGGTATCTTCGGTAGAAGAAATACTTCCTTATATTTTTACCCAAAGTAAATTGTTAGTTAGTTAAAAAAAGGTGAATCTGGTGTCTGAAAAGATTCTTCCTCACAATATTGATGCGGAGCAGTCGGTATTGGGGTCTTTACTTTTAGATAATGAAACTGTACCCCAGGTTGCCCGTATTATCAGTCCCGACGATTTTTATTTAGATGCCCACCGGCAAATTTATACGGCCGTCCTGGAGCTGGAAGAAGCTGGACAGCCGGTAGATTTTGTTACTTTAACCAATAAACTGCGCTCTATAGGGGAACTGGAAAAAATAGGAGGGGCAACTTATGTTGCCTCCCTGGCAAACATAGTTCCTACTCCGGCCAATGTAGAGTATTACGCGCGTATTGTTAATGAAAAAGCCTTGCTCCGCAACTTAGTACACGCGGCAACCCGTATTGCTGCTTTGGGTTATGAAGGTAGTGATAATATGGAGCGGGTAATAAGTGAAGCGGAAAGCACTTTACTGGAAGTTGCCGCAAGCAGCGCCAGTCCGGCTTTTAGTAGCGTTAAAGAAATTCTGAACGCTGTTTTTAAAGATATTGAGGAGCGCTACCGGCACAAAGGACTAATCAATGGTGTAGCTACCGGTCTGACTGATTTAGATAAGCTGTGCTGCGGCCTGCAATCCGGAGACTTGATTATTATTGCGGGGCGACCGGCCATGGGGAAGACTAGTCTGGGTTTAACTATTGCCCATAATGTCGCCTTACGTCAAAAGTTACCGGTAGCCGTTTTTAGTTTGGAAATGTCCCGTGAACAATTGGTGCAGCGTATTCTTTGCACCGAGGCTATGGTTGATTTGCAGAAAGTGCGAAGCGGTAATCTTACGGAAGAAGACTGGGTCCGCTTAAATACGGCCGCTGTTCAACTGAGCACAGCCCCCTTATATATTCATGATGCGTTTGGTATTACGACCCGTCAACTGCGGGCCGAGGCCAGAAGACTGCAGTTGGAAAAAGGGTTGGGACTAATCGTTATTGACTATATCCAGTTAATGCAAGCAAACCGGCGGACTGAAAACCGGCAGCAAGAAATAGCGGACATTTCCCGTTCCTTAAAAGGATTAGCCAAGGATTTAAATGTTCCGGTGCTGGCTCTGGCCCAGCTTAGCCGGCAAGTGGAGCAGCGTGTTTCTAAACGGCCAATTATGTCTGATTTAAGGGAAAGCGGCAGTTTAGAACAAGACTCAGATGTAGTTATGTTTATTTACCGGGAAGAATATTA
>DMDI01000292.1 GCA_003445555.1 Desulfotomaculum sp.
GAACGGCCGCTACAATTTCTCTGGCTAAGGCTGTCTCTAACTCAGTGGGGGTACCAAAGCTAGTCCCTTTTTTTAAGGCTTCCTCCAGGGCTAAAATTACCCCGGGATGCCGGTGGCCTAAAATTAAAGAACCCCAACCACCTAGATAATCTACGTACCGGTTTCCGTCAATATCGTAAAGAAATGCCCCCTCACCTTTTTCCATAAAAATAGGCTGGCCGCCGACCGCTTTAAAAGCCCGCACCGGACTATTTACCCCGCCGGGAATAAACTCCAGGGCCTTCTTGTAACTGGCTAAAGATTTTAAGAAATTTTGAGGCACAGGTCTCACCTTTTATTACCTATATTATCTTCAAGCCACTTAAGATAATCTTTATTTCCCGCAACTAGGGGCAGGGCTATAACTTCTGGTATTTCGTAAGGGTGCATTCTAATTATGGCGCTTTCCAGTTCATTATATAGCTCTTTTTTAGTCTTAATAAGACATAACCATTCTTCACTTTTTTCAATTTTATTTTGCCACCAGTAGGTACTTATTATTGGTCCGACAACTTGAACGCAAGCGGCCAGTTTTTTAGCTACCACATTTTGGGCGATTTCTTCGGCCGTATCTTTTTTTTCCGTAGTAGTAATTACCTGTATATAATTATCCGGCATTAAAACACCATCCTATGCCCTATAATGAAGAAATAAAAGAAAAGGCAGGGGGTTAAAAGGGCAAAGTAAAGTTTTTGACGGCTTTTAACTTCCTACCTTATAATACTTAATAATACTTACAGTGTAATACTTACAATATGTTATTATTTGTAACACCTTGAAATACCTCATAACACAAGTAGTTATTGTAGGGGCGTATTGCAATACGCCCCAATATCTTTATTCTACCAACAGCTTGTATGATTCGGATAGCTTAATGCCTGAGTACCCAGTATAGCCTCTAACTTGTTCAATCCCTTGGTCGGTTATTTTTATCCAGTCGGAATTGTCGACTATATTGCCGCTGCCGCTCCGTTCAATCAGGTTTTCTTGCTGTAAAGCTAAAATTTCCGGGGCCAAAATTCCGGTGGTTGTTTTCATTAGAGAAGCAAAGTTTTTCATGCTAAGGCTGCTTTTTGGGGAAAGACGATTTTCTTCCTCTAAGATTTTAAGGGCTACATTTCTAATGGAATATGAATTAAAGTATAAAGCCAGGTCTTTTTTATCTTTCCAAAGCTTATATTCTTCTTCGGTAACAGTGGGCCAATGGTCTATATTTACTAATTGGTCGGTGAAAATGTTAAAATATTCGTAAACCGGTTTTTTAAAGGATAGATCCTTAAGTTTGCGTAAGGCGATAAGCTCCACTTCCATTTGGGCTATTTTTATAAATTGTTCACTAATTCTAAAGGTACCGTATCTTTCGTTAAATTTCCCGTTAACCTCTACGACAGGAATTTCAAAATTACCTTTTCGGACAAAGTTTAACCTCACAATAACCGGCCTTTTCAGTTCCATATTGTATGCCCCCTTTTTAATATAATTTCTTTAATTTCTTTTTCGGCTCGTTTGTTATTACCTAACTTAATAATAACTTATTTTTTTTGTTTTTGTCCATAGTTTAAACTAAAAATTGCATTCCTTCTGTTTTTTAATTGAATTGTGTTATAATAAAAAAATTATTATATTAAATTAAAGTAAGGATAAAGCTTATGCGCCTTCTTTTACATACCTGCTGCGCTCCCTGCGCAATATTTCCAGTCGAATATTTGCGGGCCCAAGGATACGAGGTTTACGGCTATTTTTTTAATCCGAATATTCACCCTTATACTGAATGGCTCAAACGCAAAGAAGCCTTGCAAAATTATGCCCGGGCAATTCAAATGGAAATGTTTTACGACGAAGGATACCAGTTGGAAGAATTTTTACAGCAAGTGGTTTACCGGAAAAAAAATAGGTGTTTATTTTGTTATGCTTTTCGTTTACATCAGACCGCTAAAATGGCCAAAGAAGAGAATTTTAATATATTTAGTACCACTTTATTGGTCAGTCCTTACCAGCAGCACGATTTAATTAAAGAAATTGGCGAAGCAGCAGGAGCAAAAAACGGGCTAACTTTTCATTACGTGGATTTTAGACCGGGCTTTAGAAAGGCACAAAAAAAGGCTAAAGAATTAAACCTTTACCGTCAGCAGTATTGCGGCTGTATTCTTAGCGAACGCGACAGATATTACCCCAGAGAAAAGAGTTGACCTGATTAATATTAACCGTTTTTCCCTGCTATACCAGATGAAACGGCTTCCGTAGATACTGCTTTGGCCACTGCGGGAGCTACTCTTAAGTCAAACGGGTTAGGAATAATATAATCTTCTTTAATCTCCGCCTCAGATACCAGGGAAGCAATAGCGTAAGCCGCGGCAATTTTCATTTCCTCGGTAATGGCTCTTGCCCTTACGTTAAGCGCACCCCTAAAAACACCGGGGAAAGCCAGGACATTATTTATCTGATTGGGAAAATCAGAACGGCCCGTCCCTACTATTCTGGCCCCGCCGGCTTTAGCTTCCTCGGGGTAAATTTCAGGAACAGGATTAGCCATGGCAAAAACTATTGCTTCCTGATTCATGCTCTTCACCATCTCTTTGGTAACTATCCCGGGCCCAGATACCCCAATGAACACATCAGCCTGTCTGATTGCTTCTTTTAGGCCGCCGCAGATTTTTTCCCGGTTGGTATGTTTGGCTATTTCCTCTTTAAAAGGATTAAGGCCGCCGGGCCGGCCTTCATAAATGGCCCCCTTACGATCACAAATAATTAAAGATTTTACTCCCATCCGCAGCAACAACCGGGTGCACGCAATTCCGGCTGCCCCGGCCCCGCTAATAACAACCTTAATCCTTTCGATTTTTTTACCCGTAAGCCGTAAAGCGTTTAACAAGGCGGCGGTAACTACAATGGCCGTTCCATGCTGGTCATCATGGAAGATAGGGATATTTGTTTCGGCCATAAGACGTTTTTCAAGTTCAAAACAACGCGGAGCGGCAATATCCTCCAGATTAACTCCCCCAATGGTCGGCTCAAGCCATTTTACAAAGTGGACTATTTCTTCTACCTTCCTGGTTTTAAGACACAGGGGAAAGGCATCCACTCCGCCAAAGTGCTTGAATAATACGGCCTTACCTTCCATTACCGGAAGCGCCGCTTCCGGCCCTATATCGCCCAGCCCTAAAACTGCTGTTCCGTCCGTGATTATGGCCACCAGGTTTCCCTTGCCGGTATACTTATAAACCAGCTCCACATTTTGGCTAATCTCTTTACATGGTTCGGCTACCCCTGGCGTGTACGCCAGACTAAGCTCTTGAATGTTTTGCAGGGGGACCTTACTTTTTATTTCAATTTTCCCTTTATGCAAACAATGAAATTTTAAAGCTTCTTCCCTAAATCCCAAATTTGTACCCTCCCGTAACATTTAACCACTACTGAACGAAAACGCGTTCCTGTTTTTATCCCATAAGTTGCCAGTGTTTGAATAGGGTCTTGAAAGCAATTAATACAATATTCTACACGTACCTTTATTTTCCTCCTTGCTTTAGTAAGGATTTTTAGCGGTAGAAATGCATATTCCATCTTAAAACGTAAAAGCTGAAAGCTTAAAAACTTTCAGCTTTACATCACCTTTTTTACTTTTATGATTAACTTTTATATTTAATAGGAACCTATTATTTATTAATAGGGACCCATTCCTGCTCCTGGCCCCATTGCCCCCGGAGGCGGGCTGGTTCTCCCCATTTGGCCGGCTTCCGGACTTCTACCCCCCAGCGCTTCAGGTCCAAGTGGCGTTCCGGTGAAAGCAGGGTCTACGGGATACCAGCTACGGGAAAACATTAAATCAAAGATTTGTTTTTGGCTGTTCATTTCTTCGTTATTAATGCCAATTAAGACGTTGCGTACTCTCTCGTTGGCTGATTCTAGCACCGCCGTATGATAACCTTTGGATATGGCTTTTGTGTCCATTAATATATCGGTTAAAATATCACGTTCGCTAAATTGCATGTTTTTTAACCCCTCCTGTTTTAATTTAAATTAGTGGGTCATGGGGATTGAAATTCCCGCCTCTCTCAAAAGAGTCTGAAGTGAATTTACGTGCCGCTGACTTTTATCAGCACATTGTCTCAGTAATCCTTGAATTGACGGGTCATGTGTTTGATCCTGGTATAACTGGGCTTTTTTAGCGCAAAGTTGCTCGGCTTTAATTTGATCCTGAACATATAGTTTTTCCTTTTCGGTCATGCGCATATGTTGCACCGTTTTCACCTCCTTAAGGATAAAATCAGGGTTAGTATTTTCCAAAAAGAGATGTTTTATGTATTACCCCACTGCAAAAAGGGGTGTTTTTTTTGCAGTGGGGTAATACATGCAGATTGATTTCAAAAGATTTCTTTGTTCATTAATTTTTTAAGATTTCTCAAAAATTCGCCAAGCGTTGCGTAAGGCATTGAAGTCAAACTTTTTGTAATTCTCAAATATGGGTTATATGGAACTTTTAGATAAGACCAATCAACGTCAGTGAGTTTAGTAGCGTCTTTACACCATCTTTCTGTCCTGGCATCCTTTAATGAAACATCTTCCTGTTCCCGGCCTTTAGTTTCGATCAACCACATAATAACTTCTTTATCCACTTTCTGTTCCGCCACAAAATCGGGATAGTAATATGCGATGGCGCCCTTGTGATTGATGTATTCAATGGAAAACTTTGTATAGGTCTCGGCCAGTTTGGCAAATTTGGTAATATCGTATGCCTGATCAAGAAATTGCGCAAAATGTTTCTCAAAATCATTGAAACAAGGGGTTATATTAAATATGGTTTTATCCTGCTCATCCCACATCCGTTTCCAGTAAAATCCGTCTAGTTCAGATAAACGCAGCGGATCGCTCTTCATTTTTGCCGTTATTGTAGTAATGCTTTTATCGCCGATTGCTTTGGCCAGGGTTTTAATAATTTCTGCCGCGTTTCGGGGATCCGTGAATAATCTTCTGATTTTCTTATTATCCAGATCTACTTCCTGACCGAAAAATACATATTTCAAATATTTTCGCAACAATGGATAAACTACCGCAAAGTGCCCATCTATCCGGGCTTCCTTGCAAATACGGTTGGTTAAATTTATTAATATTTCATTGATTTCCGGAACGGCCTCATCAATGGTTACTTTTTTCTGAGCAACAGTTTTTTGGGTTACCGTTTCAACCAGTTCTACCTTGTTTATCACTCCCTCGGTTACCTTTAAGCCTCTTGGATTAGGAGGCAAATCATCAACAAATGAAGCATCCAGCCCGTTTATCTGGCGGGTGTAAGATGGCGTTAATAACGGAATTTCAATATCGAATTCTATTTTCGCTTTAGACGGAAAAACATACTGCCCCATGTCCGGCGTTTGCCGTGTATAGCCAACTCCGACACCCTCCACTTCCAGTTGTTTGACAAATTCCTCAAATTTTTCGCTATCCAGCCCCTGGCCCCTCACCCGCGCAATCCGCTGCCTGGCGTAAAGCCGCCCCGCCCCGGCACAATCCCTTGCCTGGGCTAGCTGCCGAAAAACTGCTCTTTACCGTGATATGTACGACATCAACAGGTAGAAAAGCACGGCGGCCACAATAAACGCTAAACAACCCCAGTTGATTTGTTGTGCTGGGGCAGCCTTCCCATTCCTTATCGGGCGCATGGGTTCTTCAATGCTGGAGGCTGCTTCTTTCCACGCTGCGGGGATCATAGTCCGATCAGTCCAAACTTCAAAACCGTACCCGTTCTCATTGGTATACTGCTCTATCGCTTTAAACTTGGCCTGGTTCAGCGGTTCGCCCATATCCCACTCTGATTTTACCTCAACAATTACTTTTCTTCCGCCCCTGTACCTGACAAGCAGGTCAGGTGTGTAAAAACACCTTTTATTTCCCGCCCAATATGGTATTTTGAAAGGTTCTATTTCGTAACCGTAGACTTCATCGTCATCGTCCAGCGCAGAAAGTAATTTCTCCTCAAGCGGCGATCTGCATTCACAAGGAGTGTTAGTGTTAAGGAGCTTTGGTGATTCCCACAATTTTGGGTATTCAGAATCACGACGAAGCGGCTTCGACGGTTTAATGGGTTTCAAACCGCGCTCACCGTAAGGAACTTCCCCTCCGACGGTTGGCGGCGCTTTGGGTTGAGGCATCCCTTTAACGTACTTTATTATTTTAGTTCTGCGGAGATTAAAACCGTCAAAATCCACTTCTACCCTATCCAGGTGTGATTTAACATCTACGAATTTAACCGGAAAAGTTTCATTTACAAGGATTACTTCGCTCATCCGGTCAAAGCGGAAAATCCGGTATTCGCGCCTCAGCTCACAAAAACTGAAAACGTAGGTGTGCGTGCCATCATCAAGGTTCCTGTACCGGAGCATTGCTATTGGCTGGATAGTCCGGTCTGTATGCTCGCCCTTATTGTTTTTGTAATGAAAACGTACCTTACACACCTTTTCCATGGCCGTGTCGAATAATTTTTCATAAGCCATCAGGCATTCCCTCATCCATGGGCCATTTTAACGAGCAGAAACTAACCAGAGCTTTCGTATGGAAGCTACTTCCATTCTTTAACTAACCAAAACATCATTTAGTTATGGCCTTACGCAAACCCCAAACCACGGAGCTCTGTTCATAAGCCTCGTCAGCAAACGGCTTTACGCTATAAAATTCTCCCTGCCTAAGATTTGCAAGTCCTTTTGCAGATAACCTATAGCCTGTAGACCATAAAACAAGCTCTTTCAGAGTTTCCCTATGTAATGCAACTGCTTCGGTTGGTGGACTCAGGCAGGAAAGCTGTTCAAACAATCGCCCTGCCTGACTACTCAATAAAAACATTGTTTCGCTTGCCTTAATATTATCAACAGGCCCTTGTGTCACCGATATTGACAAATTTCTGGCTACATTTTGGATTTTTCCTAATTCGGAGTAAGTATTATCCCATATTAAGAGGTAGTCGTTTAAAGTTAACTTACTACCAGGGGGTGCAATATTACGCAGATAAATTTCAACTGCTCGCTTGTTTTCATCCCAACTTACGTACGCGCCCAGCGCCTCCGCTAAAGCCCCCTCAGCCGCCGCCAACCCCCTTTCCTCCAGGATGGTTTTGATTTCCCTGCGCTCCTCCTCCGCCAACCTGCCGCGCGCCGCACGTTCGCCGCCAACCGGTTCAGGGGACGTAAGGGGACGTTCTTTTTGCTTCC